>JALEMR010000085.1 GCA_022768245.1 Oscillospiraceae bacterium | reverse complement strand
GCACAAGAAGAAGTGCTTCATCGTAACAGATACTTTCCTTTATCAGAACGGCTACACCAAGCCTATCACCGACAAGCTCGATGAAATGGGCATTCAGTACGCTGTATTCAGCGACGTAGCTCCCGACCCCACACTGGCATGTGCAATCGAAGGCGCAAAGGCAATGAGAAGCTTCGGTCCCGATGTTATCATCGCACTGGGCGGCGGTTCTGCAATGGACGCAGGCAAGATCATGTGGGTAATGTATGAGCACCCCGATGCAGACTTCATGGATATGGCAATGAACTTCATGGATATCCGCAAGAGAGTATTTGAGTTCCCCAAGATGGGCGAAAGGGCATATTTCGTTGCAATTCCTACATCTGCGGGTACAGGTTCCGAGTGTACTCCCTTCGCTATCATCACCGACGAGAAGAGCGGCACAAAGTATCCTCTGGCAGACTATGAGCTGCTCCCCGATATGGCTATTATCGACGCAGACAACATGATGAACGCTCCCAAGGGACTTACCTCCGCTTCCGGTATCGACGCTATGACTCACGCTCTTGAGGCTTATGCTTCGGTAATGGCTTCCGATTACACCGACGGTCTTGCTCTTAAGGCAATGAAGCTCATATTCGAGTACCTCCCCAGAGCATATGACAACGGCGCAAACGATCCCGAGGCAAGAGAGAAGATGGCAAACGCCGCAACAATCGCAGGTATCGCATTTGCGAATGCATTCCTGGGCGTATGTCACTCCATGGCACACAAGCTGGGCGCATATCATCACCTGCCCCACGGCGTGGCAAACGCACTCCTTATCGAGTACGTGCTCCGCTTCAATGCAGACCCCAAGCCTACTAAGATGGGCACATTCCCCCAGTATCAGTATCCTCACACAATGGAGAGATACGCAGAGTGTGCAGATTTCTGCGGCATCAAGGGCAAGAACACCGAAGAGAAGTTCGAGAACCTTGTTAAGGCTGTCCACGAGCTGAAGATGAAGATCGGCATCAAGGAGTGCATCAAGGACTATGGCATTGACGAGAAGGCATTCCTCGATACTCTCGATGATATGACAGAGAACGCATTCAACGACCAGTGCACAGGTGCTAACCCCAGATATCCTCTTATGAGCGAGATCAAGGAGATCTATCTCATGGCTTATTATGGCAAGGAGTACAACCTGTAATTCCGCTGATTTATTAATATTTATCCCCCGTTTTTGCGAACGGGGGATTTTTAGTGTATCATCGAACATAAAAAACTTCGACGGGAAGCCCTCGCCGAAGTTTTTTATGTATTTTACGCCTCAACAATTATGACCGCATGATTTCCAAGAGTATCAAACATCTTCTCAAATTCGGACATTTTGTAAGCCACCGTTCCCTTAAGGGGATCGTTCATGTAGACCAGCTTCTTTTTGGTATTATATCCCACCAGCAGCAGACAATGCTCGTTTGAAGGCCATGTGACCGTCTTGCCCGTTTCGGTGATAGTCCAGCTTCTGCCGTTTCCGATAGGCTTCATCTCCATGCTTGCCCAGACTACCACGGGATAGCCCCTGTCAATGGCGGCATAGAGCGAATCCGCCGTGCAGCCCGTGATATTCCGCACATCCCACCTGTCAAGCTCGCCAGTATCTTTCAGAAAGCTTTCCGCCGCCTGTGCTATCGGCTTTGAGAAGCAGCCGTAAGCAGAATAATTCCGCGGGTCTCCCACGAAAACCTCATAAAAATCCGAATTTCGGTACTCGCCCTTGGGCAGATAGTCATCAGCCATAGTCAGCTTGTCAACGTCGTAGCCCATGTAATTGAGAAGCATGGTAAGGCTCGTTATCTCGCAGCCTGTGGGCAGCTCGGGATTCTGGAGAATGCACTCCGTTTTGATATATTTGTTTGTCCCGTGAGTAAAGCCTCCCAGCGTTATCTGCAGCTCCTGCGAATCCTCGGAGGGAGCGTCCGCTTCACGGACGGCAGCTGTGTATTCTCCGCCTGTCAGACCATAGAAATACGCTGTTCTGCCCTTAACTGTCTTCCATGTCCTTCCGCCGTCAACGGAAGCCTCATAGCTTTTCTCCTTGTCGTAGCCGCTGATATGTATTTTTATCATGCCGTCGGAGTATATCTGCTCGGATACGCTGTCTGCGGATATCTCCACGGGAATTATCTCGTCCTCGCTGGACAGATAGACCGTGTGCATCTCGGACATGGTAGACTTATCCGCATTTTTCATGATGCAGATAGAATAGCAGCCCTCGCTCAAGCCCTCCATTACAGCCGTTCTTTTATTCATTTTTCGGAAGGTCTTTCCGCCGTTGAAGCTGCAGAAGTATTCATCGGTCTCGCTGCCGTTTTCTATGATTATCTTTATCCCGCCGTCGTCGGAACCGCTTTCGGAGCATTTTATGGTCTCTGCGGAAAAGCGTACTCTTTCATCGGTCTCCGCCTCGTCGGACTGCACTTCCTGAGTGTCGTCAGTTTTAGTGAGAGCATATACAGCCCCCGCCTTTGCGTTCACTGCAGACTCCGCCGAAGCCTTTACCGCCTTGACGGACGAATCGGCAGATACTTTCTCCGTACCGCAAAGCTCCGCCGCGGACAATATTGCAAACACTGCGGCAAACACGGCAGCGGACGAAATTATTCTTTTGTGCGCATTGAAATTCATGTGGATGATTCCCCTTGCAATTCCACCCGTGCGCTGTCTTTCCTTTTTGTAAAGAATATATATCTATAATTATATTTATTATACCTCATAATAAAAAATTAGTCAATAACGGTTGATTTTTTTTGTAATATATGATATAATAGGGAAGAATTATTCCGATATTTTTAGGAGGATTACATATGATATATGAATACATCGACAGACTGGTCGATTACGGCTTAAAAACGGAGCTTATCACCCCCGATGACGTGATATTTACGAGGAACTCTCTGCTCGATACACTTAAGCTTTCCGATTATACACACGAGGACTTCACGGAAGAAATGCCACTTGAGGAGATACTGAAAAATCTTCTTGACTACGCCTGCGAACAACAGCTCATCGGCGATAATATCACCGAAAGAGACCTGTTCGATACGCGTCTCATGGCATGCCTTACTCCCCGCCCCTCGGAGATCATCTCAAAATTCCGCAGCTTATATGATGATTCACCCAAGAGGGCTACCGATTGGTTCTACAAGTTCAGCCGCGATACCGACTATATCAGACGGTACCGCATAGCCAAGGACATGAAATGGAAAACCTCCACGAAGTACGGCGAGATAGATATCACCATAAATCTTTCCAAGCCCGAAAAGGATCCCAAGGCTATCGCCGCCGCAAAGAACGCCAAGGCAAGCGGCTATCCGAAGTGTCTGCTCTGCCCGGAGAACGTGGGCTATGCCGGAAGACTGAATCACCCCGCAAGAAACAATCACAGGATAATCCCCCTGACTATAAACGGCACACAGTGGGGTCTCCAGTACTCCCCCTACGTTTATTACAACGAGCACTGCATACTGTTCAACTGCGAGCATACCCCCATGGTCATCGACAGGAGCGCCTTCAGAAAGCTTTTCGATTTCATCGGACAGTTCCCCCATTATTTCATCGGCTCCAACGCGGACCTGCCTATCGTAGGCGGCTCCATACTGAGCCATGAGCATTTCCAGGGCGGCTGCTATGAGTTCCCCCTTGAAAGAGCGGAAATAGAGAAGACATACACAATAAAGGGCTTTGAGGACGTGGAGGTCGGCCGCGTAAAATGGGCTATGTCGGTGATACGCATACGCAGCGAGAACAGCGACCGCCTTGTGGAGCTGGCGGACAAGATACTCACCGCATGGAGAGGCTACACTGACGAGGAAGCGTTCATCTTCGCAGAAACAGACGGCGAGCCACATAACACCATTACTCCCATTGCCCGCATGAAAAACGGCAAGTATGAGCTTGACCTTGTGCTTAGAAACAATATCACCACCGACGAGCATCCGCTGGGCGTATATCATCCCCACGCAGACCTGCACCATATCAAAAAGGAAAATATCGGACTTATCGAGGTCATGGGACTGGCTGTGCTCCCCGCAAGACTTAAGGGCGAGCTTGAAGCGCTGTCCGATACTATCATTAACAAGGGCTATTCCGCAGTAAGGACTGACCCCGTGCTGGAAAAGCACGCAGACTGGGCGGAAGAATTTGCTTCAAGAAGAGATATCACCCCCGAAAATATCGACGATATCATCAAGGACGAGGTCGGAAAGGTATTCGAGAGAGTCCTTGAAGACGCAGGCGTTTACAAGTACACTCCCGAGGGAATCGCTGCCTTTGAGCGCTTCATTTCATCAATTGATAATTAAAAACTACTCCGCAGGATACGGCTGTTTTTGCTGTGTCCTGCGGACTTTATAAATAATAAAAAATTCACATTATTTTCTATTGACAAAACCATTATTGTGTGATATAATTATTATGTTAATCTGATGACAGCATAATAGCGATTGTCAAAAACTATTTGCTAATCGCTAATAGCTTCTATTCCGTGCTAGTGTAGCACAGTTGGTAGTGCAGCGCATTCGTAATGCGCAGGTCACGTGTTCGAGTCACGCCACTAGCTCCATATTTTTTGAAGAGACAGGAGATATTCCGCAGGATATATCCTGTCTCTTTTTATTAACGGAGGATTTTTATGAATTATATCACCGAAGCAAACCGCATTTTCTCCACAGACGAAAAAGGAAAGGTCATCGCGGAGATAACCTTTCCCGAAGTTTCAAAGGGAGTATTCGAAATAGACCACACATTTGTGGACGATTCCCTGCGCGGACAGGGTATAGCAGCTAAGCTTGTTGAACTTGCCGTCTCGGAGATCGAAAAGCGGGGCGGGAAGGTCACCGCAAGCTGCTCCTATGCAAGGCATTATCTTGAAAAGAACGGGAAGCTGTGAATTATTCACTTTCGTATGACCCGAGCTATTCCCTCATTTACCGAATCAGCAGACCCGCTGCCCATTACCGAATTTATATAATATAAGCTGAACAAATGCAACACATCTGTTCAGCTTTTTTTCACAGATGAAATTTTCGCTTGACCTCGCTGCCCGCGTTCTTTCCCATAAAGAGTATCACCGCGGAAATACTAAGCACCGACAGCGCAGAGCATATCACCGACGGCAGGGCAACCGTCGTTATCCCCAGCATGTACAGCACAAAGGGCACTATCCCGTACACCGCCTCGGCGCACAGATACATCATATACTCCCTCGGAGGATATTTCATCACCGCCGTTATCACCGCAGTGGCAATGATAGCCGCGCCGCACAGACAGGGCAGCACAAAATCCACCGACCATTTATGCCAGCCCGTGTTTATATCCCAAAGCACGGTGATCGGCGTGATAAGCAGCAGCTCCCACATTATACTCTTGATAATGCGCCTGTGATAGGCTATCCCCACCACCGTGGCAGCCCATGCGCACAGTGCCGCCAGCGCCGCGATAACGCTCCACTTGAAATCGGGAGTGACCACCAGATTCACCGCATAGGACACCACCGAAATGAATATCGCCGCAAAGGTGACGAATTTCATGATAAAATTTCTCGAATATTTCGGCATAGGTATCTGCGGATAACGCTCCTTTTCGGGCTCAGCTTCGCCCGAGAGCCTGCCCTGACACAGCGGACAGCATTTCTTCCCGCCGTTGACCGATACCCCGCATTTTTTGCAGAACTGCATATCATCACACCCCCGTCCCCGACAGCATAGTCTTAAGCTTTTTCTTGTTGAGAGAATATCCGTTTTCTTCTGCGACAAGCAGTCCCCGCTCCATGGAATAATTCCGCATATATTCATAGCACTTCATAGCGTCGATACAGTCGGACAGTCCACGATGAGCCACATCATTTTCTATCCCGAAGGCTTTTTTCAGAGTGTCCAGCTTGTGGTCTGACAAGTCGGGAAAAATGTTGCTGCTGAGTCTGAGCGTATCGGCGAAATGATTTGTGAGCGGCTGTCCCAGATGCTTCATCATGCCGTCGTACAGGAAATTTATATCAAAATTTACATTCTGCCCCACCAGCAGAGAATCTCCTATAAACTTGGAAAATTCCGCCAGAACGATTTCGGGCTGACGTCCGTTTCTTTCAAGCTCCTCATTGGTTATCCCCGTAAGACCCGTTATGAACTGCGACACAGGCTCCGAAGGACGGATAAGGGCTTCGAAACGTTCGGTGATCTCGCCGTTTTTCACCCTGACAGCTCCTATCTCGATTATCTCGCAGTATGCAGGGGAAAGCCCCGTAGTCTCAATATCCAGCGCCGCATATTCATCGGCAAAAAACAATCTGCTTTTCCCCTTATGTTCTCTTGCCACGTTTATTTCTCCATTCATTTTATTCTATTTCAATTATACAATTTTATTTCGGGATTGTCAATCACTATTATGGCAAAATTGCACAATCCGACAATAAAACGGTGAAATATATTCTACTTGAAAAATCTGCCGAACGGGAGTATAATTAAAATGTTGTGTTACGCGAAAAAACGCAAATTTTGTGAAAAAAGGAGCAATTCATCTTGAATATCTTCAAAAATTACGGAGAACGTCTGAAAACCGAGTTTTCGGGCTACACTCCAAAGGACCTGACCAAAGACCTTATGGCAGGGATAACCGTTGCAGCGGTAGCGCTTCCGCTGGCGCTGGCATTCGGAGTATCCTCGGGAGCGTCTGCGGCTGCGGGGCTTATCACCGCCGTTATCGCAGGCATCGTTACAGGAATGCTTTCGGGCGGCTCCTATCAGATATCCGGTCCTACGGGAGCAATGACTGCCATTCTGCTGTCGCTGGTGGCAAAATATCAGCTGCAGGGAGTATTTCTCGCCTGTGTGATGTCGGGAATTATCCTGCTTGTCTGCGGACTTTTAAAGCTCGGAAAGATAGTCTCCTATCTGCCGCTGCCCGTCATCACGGGATTCACCTCGGGAATATCCATAATCATCGCATTCGGACAGATAAACAATCTGACAGGTCTCACCTGCAGCGGTGAGAACACTATTGAAAAAACCGTAAGCTACTTCACCACCGAGCAGCATTTCGATCTGACTGCATTTCTGATAGGCGCTGCGGTGATACTCTTCATGGCTGTTTATCCCAAAAAGATAAATCAGTATTTCCCGTCCTCGCTGGCGGCGATAGTAATTGCCACGGTATGTCAGTTCATCTTTGACTTCAATGTCAGCACTGTGGGCGAGATTCCGCAGAGTATCTTCCTCCCCGACCGTCTGGATATATCGGCTGTCACACTTAAGGATATCGAAGCCTTAGTCGTTCCTGCGATATCCATTGCCGCTCTGGGACTTATCGAGAGCCTGCTCTGCGGAGCCTCCGCAGGACGTATGAAAAACGAAAAGCTGGACGCAAATCAGGAGCTTATAGCACAGGGTATCGGAAACATCGTCATTCCCTTCTTCGGCGGAGTTCCCGCAACAGCGGCTATCGCAAGAACTGCGGTTGCGATAAAATCCGGCGGAAAGACCCGTCTAACAAGCGTTTTCCATGCTGTCGTGCTTCTGCTTTCGATGTTCCTGCTTGCACCCGTCATCTCGAAGATACCGCTTTCGGCGCTGGCAGGAGTGCTTATAATGACCGCTTGGAGAATGAACGACCGCGAGGCTATCAAGGGCATTTTCAGCCGCAGGATAAAGACTCAAATGGCACAGTTCCTGCTGACAATGGCTGCGACCGTCGTGTTTGACCTTACCATTGCTATCCTTATCGGCGTGCTTTTCTCGGTAGTCATGTTTGTCATCAAGGTGTCGGATATGCAGATAAACACCTCGGATATCGACCCCGACCGTCTGCCCGATCACTTTGAAAACTTCAAGGACAGAAAAGCAGCAGTCGTTTATGTAACGGGACCCCTCTACTTCGGCACAGCGAACCGCCTCGAAGAAGCCCTCACGGAGCTGTCCGACAAGGAGATAATCATCTTCTCCATGAGAGGCGTTCCCTTCGCGGACGCCAGCGGAGTGCAGGCAATGCAGGAGCTTGTGAACACCCTCTCCGCGAACAACGTCATGGTGTACTTCACGGCTATCCAGCCCCCCGTTATGGAGATGATAAACCGCTGCGGACTTTCCGACGACGTAGGCTCGGACAGATTCTTCTGGAGCACCGACAAGGCTCTGGAATATATATGCAGCTGATCTTATGTAATGTCTGCTCAACAACGGAAAAAGTGCGTAGAAGCTTTGCTTCGGAGCATTTTTTCTGTTGTTGGGTGCAAGAATTTTTGGCGTTTCAGCCAAAAATCCTTGCACCTTGCCGCCCGTCAGTGGCGGCAAATGCAGACATTAATCAGGTAGTACGGCAC
>JALEMR010000084.1 GCA_022768245.1 Oscillospiraceae bacterium | reverse complement strand
GTGCCGTACTACCTGATTAATGTCTGCATTTGCCGCCACTGACGGGCGGCAAGGTGCAAGGATTTTTGGCTGAAACGCCAAAAATTCTTGCACCCAACAACAGAAAAAATGCTCCGAAGCAAAGCTTCTACGCACTTTTTCTGTTGTTGAGCAGACATTAATTAATACGGCGGATACCATTCAGGTGTCCGCCGTATCAATTATCTGCTATAAATTATCACTTATAAAGAGGGTGCTTCTCGCAGATAGCGTTAACGCCCTTTCTGATGTCCTCCGCCTTGTTGTCGAAATCCTTTGCGGCAAGATACATGAACTCTGCGATCTGCTCCATATCGCCCGTATCAAGTCCTCTTGTGGTCACTGCGGGAGTGCCTACTCTGATACCGCTTGTAACGAAGGGCTTTTCGGGGTCGTTGGGGATAGCGTTCTTGTTTACGGTTATCTGCACCTCGTCAAGACGATGCTCGAACTCCTTGCCTGTCAGTCCGAAGGGACGAAGGTCAACCAGCATAAGATGATTGTCCGTGCCGCCCGATACAAGGTCAAAGCCTCTGTCAAGCAGTCCCTTTGCAAGCGCCTGCGCATTGGCAACGATATTCTTTCCGTACTCCTTGAACTCGGGCTTTAATGCCTCGCCGAAGCATACTGCCTTTGCTGCGATGACATGCATAAGAGGTCCGCCCTGTGTTCCGGGGAAGATCGCCTTGTTGAGCTGCTTTGCAAGCTCCTCGTTATTGGTGAGGATAAGTCCGCCTCTGGGGCCTCTTAAGGTCTTGTGAGTAGTCGTTGTGGTGATGTCCGCATAGGGCACAGGAGAGGGGTGAACACCTGCGGCAACAAGTCCTGCGATATGCGCCATATCCACCATGAGCAGCGCGCCCACGCTGTGAGCTATCTCTGCAAGACGGGGGAAGTCGATAACACGAGGATATGCGGAAGCTCCCGCAACGATAAGCTTGGGCTTGCTTTCCTTTGCCATTGCCTCTACCTTGTCGTAGTCGATGACCTCATCGTCGCCCAGACCGTAGGATACGAAGTTGAAATACTTACCCGAAATATTTACAGGTGAACCGTGAGTAAGATGTCCGCCGTGAGCAAGGCTCATGCCCATTACGGTATCGCCGGGCTGTAAAAGTGCGAAATAAACAGCGGTGTTAGCCTGTGCGCCGGAGTGGGGCTGAACATTTGCGAACTGTGCTCCGAACAGCTTCTTTGCGCGCTCGATAGCGATATTCTCCACAACGTCCACGTACTCGCAGCCGCCGTAGTATCTTTTTGCGGGATAGCCCTCGGCGTACTTATTGGTGAGCACGCTGCCCATTGCAGCCATTACAGCGGGAGAAACGATATTCTCACTGGCGATAAGCTCCAGATTTCTCTGCTGTCTTTTCAGCTCGTCTGACATAGCGGCTCCCACCTCGGGGTCGTATCCCGAAACAAAGCCGATAGAATCCATGATATCCGAATACATTTGAAACACTCCTTCAAAATATGTTATAATCATTATACAACAAAACTTACTAAAAAGCAACAGTTATTTTTAAAAAGTTAACAGCTGACAGTTATCGGTCAACAGTTACAAAACTGTTGACCGAAACTATCAGCTGTCAGCTGTTCACTGCGGAACGTGTAAGCCACACATATGCGATATCAAGCGCCTCGTACAGGCTGCTTTTCTCGCTCTGCTTGATGATAGCCTCCACGGGAGAAAGGGTCTCATCGGTTTTCATCTGATATATCCTTATCCTGCTTGCCACGTCAAGATCTCCCATTTTCGTCTTTTCAAGGATCTGCATCATGATAACGGTGCTGTCGTACATATTGCCGTAGTAGATCTCGTCGCCCTTCCTAACCAAAGGATAACCCTTGTATGAAAAGAATTCCCCGTTCTTTTCAGCTGCTGTATTTGTTTCACTCACCCTGATTTTCCTCCTTTTGTTAAATATGAATAATGCCGTATCGGACAATTCTGCATAGCTTGATGACTCTTAACAATATTATAACATTATTACAATAATTTTGCAAGCTTTTTGTTGCAGAATATAGCAGAAGTCCCATTTTTTGCCCTTCGCAATATGAATGTCTGCCCTTTGCATTCGCGGCACACATTATATTATATTACATTGGGGCTGTAAATTATGTCGAAACTCACCATGAGGTGACAATATCTTCTCCTGCAGCATAATGTCCGAGATTGTCAATAAGTCTGTCAACGTATGCCGTCCTGCACTTGAAATTCGCCTTGCCGTTCAGGACGATTATTGATTTTCTGTCGGCGTCGCTGTAGAAATCCAGCTTATCCTCGCCGTATTCGTTCTTGATAGTTATGGAAACATCGGGCTCCTTGGCATCATATGCGCCCAGATATATCTCCTCTGCGGGAGCACGGAGGATATACTGATACAGGGACTTGAACAGGTCTGCGTCTGCTTCCTCGCCGTTATGCTTTACCGCAAAATTATCCTTGTCGCCGTTGGGCTCGAAGATCTCGGTCGTATCGCCGTGTGTGATCTCGATGGACTCCACCGAGTAGATATAGGTGCTTGTCACCATTGTCATAGTGATATCCAGCGGCTGTATGCTCACCCAGGGAACATTCGCCGTGTCAAGGATATAAACCACTTCCAGTCCCTCACGCATTACATAATACCCTGTGGGAACACCGCTGTCATTGAAATGCTTGTTTCCGATGTACAGAGTCGCAGCGCCTGCATTGATATCATAGGTCACAGTGCATGCGGGCTTGGTCAGACCGTACTCCTCCAGCGCCGCAGCGTCGGGGTCAACAGCTGCCACATCGGAGGCTGTAAGTCCGAAGATAAGCTCCATCATAGCGTCGCTCTTGTCGGGATTCAGATCCAGCGAAACGGGGGCTGTCATCACATAGGACGATGAATTTCCCGTGATAAGCTCATCATATTCCTGACGGGCATCGTACTCCACCACGATATCATAATCAAGGTCGGGACGGCTTATCGTCATGGAATTGAGCTTCCGCGGATCATAATCATCCTCGGTATTATCGTCGGTCACATTGTCGTAGAGCACGTGATTGATGAAGTCAAACTCCTTGGAGAACAGCACCGAGATATCCGACGACTTTATGGTATACACCGTATCGCTGTCCTCAAGCTTGAAGTAATACTCTCCGCCCTTGGGGGTCTCGTCGCCGATAAGGATAGTCTTTTCGGAGCCGCTGTCGAAAACAGCCTTCGCCTTAAGCTGCGGAGAATCAAGTCCGTAAACGGACAGGTCCTCGGGGGCTTCGGAGACTGCCTGCTGTGCGGTGACCGTTGCGAGAGTCTCCACTGCGCTGTTTACCGCGGTATAGTTCAGAGGAAGTCCGCTGATATCGGGGATAGTCCAGAAATCATCGGCATACCGCTCAACAGTATATCCGCCGTTTTCGTTTACAACTTCGACGGAGGATATATCCGAGGGGTTTTTATCGTAGAGAAGCGTGGAGGTCTTAGCCGAAGCGTCGGAGGTCGAGGAAAGATTATCCTCTTCCTCGGTCTCGGGCTCGGTGAGCTTAAGCGCCACAAGAGCGCCTGCCAGCAGTACCACACAGCAGCTTCCCGCAATAATTCCTTTTGTTCTTTTCTTCATTACTTGTGTCTCCTTCTGAGATAAACCACAATGCCGCATACGACAACGATAAGCGGGATAATAATTACGAATACAGCGAAGCAGATGTTGTACTTGTTCTGGTCCATATCAAAGGTCTGCGCGGTGAGGTCCTTTGCCACGATGCTTATTCCGTTGGTCTTGCCTGTCAGCGTATTCAGAGCGGAAACGAAGTAGTCGCCGTTATTGTAGTAGGTCATGGAGGTGATGCCCTCGTCCAGCATAAGAGCCGAACCTACCACCAGCACATTGCTGTATACAGTCTCGTTATCCGAGTTGAATACATACTTTCTGCCCACTGCCATTGTCGCATAGGAGCCGTACTCGGGTTCTACATTTTCGCCATTGCTGAGAGCGTCCTGCATCTCATTTGTAAGCACGAACGCAGTGTCGTCGGTTGTCACAAGAGCCTTTGCAAGACGGTTGTCCTTCTCGTCGAAGAGAAGCTTTATGGGACGTGAATAATAGGACAGCACGGGAAGGGTCGTATCGGATACGTTAGCTGCATACTCGTTGTCGGCAGTGTCGATAAAGTTGCCGATAACATAGTTGCTGGAGCTTGACGTATTCTTCGTGTTGCTGTCGCCCACAACGCCCTCGCCTATCTCAATGCCCCACTCTGCAAGGAGTGCGTCGATATTCGATGTGGAGTTCTGGGAGGTATCGGCGATGTAGATCATCGTTCTGCCAAGGTTTCCGTCGTTGTCGAGGAAGTCGTACAGCTTCTGCACGGTATCCTCGTCGTAGTCGTTGAGGGGAGCGTTTATGCATACGATGTCGGTATCCTCGGGTATCTCGTCAACGAGGGGATTTATCTCGGAAACGTTATATCCGTTGGAAGCTAAGATATCATATACGTTGTCATAGGAGGTGCCGCCCGTTTCGCTCTTGAATACCACTGCATTGAGGGGATCGGGGTCGGTAACGTACATGATAGCGGAGGTCAGCTCCTGCTCCGCCTTTGAAGAGGTTATCTGCTGAGAGTAGGTATAGTAGTTCATCTCAACGTTGTAGAGGTCCTGAATGCTGATGACCTTTATCCTCTTGTCGGTGGAAACAACGATGCTGTACTCGGAGATATCGCCCTTGTAAAGCTCGCTGTAACGGTTTGCATAGGTAGGATCCTTTGTCATGTCAACAAAGGTGAGGTTGATGTTCTTGTTGTAGATAGTGTACTTTTTCAGCACCTCATATGCCTGCTTGAAGTACACGTAGTTTGATGTGGAGAAGGTCAGCTCGTCGGACATGCAGACGATATCCACAGGCTCGGTGACCGTATCAAGATAATCAATGGTCTCCTGTGATATCTCGAAGGTGCCGTCGGGCGTGATGTCGATGCTCATATTCATTCTGTCGGAAAGCATGGACAATACAACGTTCACCAGTACCACCACCGCGATGACTATGAGAGTCACAGCTGTTGCGGCTCCGCCGTATTTCAGCTTTCTGCGGCTGTACTTTTTCTTTTCTGCCTTTTCGGCAGCCTTTGCGGGGTCTGTGTACTTTTCCTTCTTTTTCTTGTCAGCCTCGGGAGCATTATCCTCGGCAGAAGGAGCGTCGGAAACAGCTTCCTCGGTATTCTCGGCGGAAGTATCCTCCGCAGGAGCAGCGTTTATAAGCTCTTCACTGTCTTGTTTCTTATTTTTCTTACTCATTTTTATTCAGACATTCCTTTCAGGTTTTATCGGAATCGTTTTTCGGCAGATAATATAATTATCAGCCCCAGCGGCGCTTTTCCAGCACTCTTACGGTGAGGAAGTTGCAGATGAATGTAACGCTTAAGAAGAATACTATGCTGGGGATATTGATGATGCCGTTTGTGAATTCGTAATATCTGTTGTAGAAGCCCAGCGATACCATGACGTTTTTCAGCCAGTCAACGGAAACGCTTGCTGCCAGAACGTCGATCATATAGAACAGCATTATCACAATAAAGCTTGCGATAGCCGCAACTATCTGATTTTCGGTAAGGCTTGAGATAAGCATGCCTATTGAAATGAAGCTTGCTCCCAGAAGCAGCAGCGCGAACATGTTGCCGATAACGGTAGCCCATGCTATGCTTCCTGCCAGCTTATAAAGCACTAAGATATAGGGGATATATATCGCCATTCCGATAAGGAATACGCACAGCGCTGCGAAGAATTTTCCCATTACGATAGCTGCGAGATTTACGGGAGCCGTCAGCAGACACTGGTCGGTCTTCTGCTTCTTCTCCTCGGACATAAGTCTCATTGTAAGCAGCGGCAGCATTATCATCATAAGAGTGAATACTCCCGAGAATACATATGTCATATCGGTCGTGGCGGAGTAGATGTTCGTCCCCACGAAGTACATTCCCGTATATACATAGAATACGGCAATAAAAATATATGCAATAGGCGATGTGAAATACGCCTTTATCTCACGTCTGAAAATCGCGCCCATTACAGCTCACCCCCGTTATCGTCGTTATCGTCCGTCTCCGGCGACTCCTGTAAATTCTTGTTCAGATCCACGGTGAACGCCGCGGCAGCCGCATTGCTGACAGCCTCGTGCATTGCCGCCTTTTCCTCGTCGGAAAGGATCTTCTTAGGCTCTGCTCTGCCCACGGAAACGTCCTCGCCCATGGTTATCTTGAGGAAGATATCCTCCAGAGTGAGCTCGGTGCTCTTAAGGCTGTAGATAATTCTGTTCTTGGCAGCCACGCGCTTGAAGAGCTCCGCTCTGATATCGGTGACGCCGTCGGTCTCTATCTCGTAATCGAAGGTGCCCGGCTCACGCTCCATATCTGCGGTAACGGAAGTCACTCCCTTGATGCCCTCGATAAGCTTGAGATTTTCCTCCTTGGTGCCGTCGATCCTTGCGATGATGCGGTGCTCGTCCGAAAGCTTCTTTGTCAGATTTTCGGGAGTATCATCCGCAGCAAGCTTGCCCTTGTTGATGATGACAACTCTGTCGCAGACCGCCTGTATCTCGGACAGGATATGGGACGAAAGGATAAGCGTATGGCGCTTGCCCAGCTTTTTGATAAGAGTTCTTATCTCGTGTATCTGCTTGGGGTCAAGACCTACGGTAGGCTCGTCCAGAATGAGTATGGGCGGATTTCCGATAAGAGCCTGTGCCAGACCGACTCTCTGCTTATAGCCCTTTGAAAGGTGCTTGATGATGCAGTCGTACACGTCGGTTATCATTACCAGCTTGCATACATCCTCAAGGTGAGCCTGTCTGGGGAGCCTGCACTTTTTCAGGTCGTAAATGAAGTTCAGATAATCCTTTACTGTCATATCCATGTAAAGGGGAGGTATTTCGGGCAGATAGCCTATCTGCTTCTTAGCCTCGAGAGGCTCCTCCATGATATCCACGCCGTTTATGAGTATCTCTCCGTCGGTAGCGGAGATATAGCCCGTAAGCATATTCATGGTAGTGGATTTTCCCGCGCCGTTAGGTCCGAGAAAGCCCAGTATCTCTCCGTCGTTTACGGTGAAAGAAATGTTGTTGACAGCCTTCTTCTCGCCGTATTGCTTTGTAAGGTTTTTGACCTCTATCATTTTGATTATTCTTCCTTTCCGAGCCGTCCTTTGGGGGCGGTCTGATTATTGAATGAATAAAAACAGCCTATTTGTAAATAATATATCATTTTATTGTGATAACACAGTGACAGCATAGCGAAATTAATCAGCAATTAGATGTTAGCGATTAGCCATTAGCTATTGACTATTAGCCATTAGCTAATTGCTATTCACTAATTGCTATTTGCTAATCGCTATTTGCTTAGCTTCTCAATTCCTGCCTTAACACGCTTTATGCTCTCGTCCTTGCCGAGGATAACGCACAGCTCCACTCCGCCGCCCGGAGTCATTGCCTTGCCCGAGAGAGCCGTTCTTAAGGGCCAGAGCATCCAGCCGTTCTTTACGCCCTGCTTTTCTATCTCCGCAAAGAGCGCCGCATGAACGGTCTCCTCGTTCCAGTCGGAAATGCCCTCCAGTACGGGGAGTATCATTTTGAGGGCTTCAAGTCCCGTTTCTGCGTTGGTCTTCATCTTCTTGTTGAAGTAGAGCTCGTCGCTGTACTCGGGCACCTCGTCGATGAAATCCACCTTTTCGGGGATATCGGTCAGCAGCTCCGTTCTGGGCTGGAGTGCGTCAAGGAGCACGTCAAAATCTGCGTCCTCACGCTTTACGGTCTGTCTGATGTAGGGCATCGCAAGTGCCTTGAACTCGTCGTGGGACAGCCGTCTGATATACTCCGCATTGATAGCCTTCATCTTCACGGGGTCGAACACTGCGGGTGCCTTGGAAAGTCCGCCGATGTCGAACTCCTGCACAAGCTCGTCCAGGGAGAATATCTCATTTTCGCCCTTGGGCGCCCAGCCCAGCAGTGCGATATAATTCATGATCGCGGGAACAAGATAGCCCTTCTCCACGAAATCGCCGAAATATGCGTCGCCGTCTCGCTTGGACAGCTTGTGGGTGGAGTCCCTCATGATGTGCTCAACATGGATATACTCGGGGATATCCCAGCCGAATGCCTCGTAAAGCAGATTGTACTTGGGCGTGGAGGAAAGATACTCGTTTCCTCTTACAACGTGGGTGATCCCCATGAGATGGTCGTCCACAACGTTTGCAAAATTGTAGGTAGGCAGACCGTCTGCCTTTAAAAGTATCTGGTCGTCGAGGGTGGCGTTGTCCACGGTGATATCGCCGTAAAGCACGTCGTGGAAGGTAGTAGTGCCCGTCTCGGGTATCTTCTGGCGGATAACGTAGGACTTGCCCTCGGCGAGATTCTTCTGTATCTCCTCCTCGGACAGGTCACGGCAGCGGCGGTCATACATCATATTGGAGATCTTTGCCTCCTGCTGCTGTCTGTGCATTTCGTCAAGGCGTTCCTTGGTGCAGAAGCAGTAGTAAGCATGTCCGCTCCTGACGAGCTGCTCGGCGTATTCCTTGTAGATGCCCATTCTCTCCGACTGGATATAGGGACCCACGGGACCGCCCACATCGGGACCCTCGTCCCATTTCAGACCGCATACGTTCAGAGTATCGTATATCCTCTGAACAGCGCCGTCAACATAGCGCTCGCGGTCGGTATCCTCAATGCGGAGGATAAAATCTCCGCCGTTTTTCTTCGCGATAAGATAAGTATAAATTGCCGTTCTGAGATTTCCTATATGCATATATCCCGTAGGACTTGGCGCAAATCTCGTTCTTACTCTTTTCTCCGACATGGTGACATTTCTCCATTCCGCCGTATCTGCGGCATTATTTAAGTTCCTTTTTTATTTTATCAATATCGGACAGGACCTGAGTTTTCAGCTCTTCCTCCGAGGAAAATTTCTTTTCGTCGCGGATAAATTTCAGAAGCTCCGTTCTCACGTCCAGTCCGTAGATATCTTCATCAAAATCAAAAATGTAGGTCTCGCAGAGGATATCTCCGCTGTCTGTGACCGTTGGCTTGACCCCCACGTTGGCAAGACCGTTATAGCTCCTGCCGAATATTTCCACCCTTGCGGCGTACACACCGAATCGGGGCAGCTGCATGTATGAGGGGATATGCTGGTTTATGGTGGGGAAGCCTAAGACTCTTCCCAGCCGTCTGCCGTTTATGACCTTTGCACGGAACACATAGCCTGTCCCCGTGAGCCTTAACACCTCGGAGATATCCCCCTCGGCGATAAGCCTGCGTATCCGTCC
Source organism: Oscillospiraceae bacterium (assembly GCA_022768245.1). GTDB lineage: Bacteria > Bacillota > Clostridia > Oscillospirales > Ruminococcaceae > RGIG4694. The sequence goes on along the minus strand of JALEMR010000084.1, from coordinate 2,796 downwards.
CGAGGATATCTTATCCCCGTTTTTGTCGGGGACGGGCGGCACTGTTTTCAGTGTGATGCCGTATTTGCGGCACAAACTGTCCAGCTGCTTCACATCGCAGGATGCGCCCCTTCCGCAGCGGAAATCCTCTCCGCAGATGACAGCCTTTGCTCTCATTCGGTTTCGCAGGACTATCCGCACGAAATCCTCGGCGGACATACATTTAAGCTCGGAAAATGGCGGCGAAAAGATATATTCCGCGCCGATGTCACGGAGACGGCATTCCTTTTCCTCCTCGCTCATAAGGCAGGAGCGTCGGAGGATCTTTCCGCCCTCGGAAACGCTTTCCGTTCTGAAGGTGAACACTGCCGCTTTCAGGTCAAGCTCTTCCGCAAGCCGCACGGTCTCTCCGATAACTGCACGGTGTCCCCTGTGCACTCCGTCGAATATCCCCAGCGCCACTGCATAGCCGCCCTTGTAGTTCATGTCCTTTTTCGGCAGGACGAAGGTCTTTTCCGATTTAAGTATCTGTTCCGCGGTTATCTCCGCAGTGCCGATAAAGCCCTCGCTGCCGCAGACGCGCACTCTTCCGCTTGTCAGAGGACAGCATATCCGCTTGGTTTCAAGCTGTATGCCGTTTCGATAGAGCCGTTCCTCGTCGGGAGTGAGATACACGGTCGGAAGATACCCGAACACCTTTTCTATCGGCAGGACAAACCGCGTAAAGTCGCCGTTTCTGTCCACTTCCGCCTGTAACTGCTCGAAGGTCGTGCAGTCTGATATATCAAATCCGCATGCCCTTGTGCGGACAAGGGAGGTCATGACCGCACCCGTGCCGAGAAGCTCGCCGATATCGCTGATAAGCGTACGTATATACGTGCCCTTCGAGCAGGATATGATAAGCCTTCCCTCGCCCTTTTCCTCGTCGTACTCCGTCAGTTCAAGGGAATAGACCGTTATGGGACGGGGCTTTCTCTCCACGGTGATATTCTGCCGAGCCAGCTCATAGAGCCGCTTTCCGTCCACCGACACCGCCGAGTACATGGGCGGTATCTGCATGATATCTCCGCGGAAATTCTCCAGAGCGGCTTCTATTTCCTCGCGGGAGATGCGCTCATAGCCCTTTTCCTCGGTGACAGTCCCCGTGATATCCTGTGTATCCGTGGACAGTCCAAGCTTGAAGCCGCCCTCGTATACCTTGTCATGGTCTGGAAGCATATCGCATGCCATGGCTGCTCTCCCCGCAAAAACGGGGAGCACTCCCTCTGCCATTGGGTCGAGAGTGCCGCCGTGACCGAGGCGCTTCATTTTCAGTATTCCACGAAGCTTCGCGATAACATCAAATGATGTGAAGCCCTTGGGCTTATACATGCAGATTATTCCGTTAAGCTCCGTTTTTGTATCAGTACCCGACATTGTGAAGCTCCTCCGCGCATGCTTTCAGAAGCTGCGCCTTTACGTCGTCAAGCCTTCCCGTGATCGTACAGCCTGCCGCACGGATATGACCGCCTCCGCCGAAGCTTGAGCATATCCTCGAAGCGTTGGCGTCTGTACCCGTGCGGATAGATATTTTAAACCTTCCGGGGTCCTTTTCGCGGACAGTAACGGCTATCTCCACGCCCTCAAACTGCATGGGAAGAGACGCTATCCCGTCGAAATCGTCGGCGGAGATGCCGCTTTCCCTTTCCTCGTCAAGGGTGACGGAGGTCATGGCGCACTTTCCGTCGCAGAGAAGCTCCGTATTTTTGATGATAATGCCTTCCGCCTTGACTCTTGACTGACTTTTTATATCGAAGAGCCGGCGGTTCAGCTTTGCCGCAGGGAGGGGAAATTCGTACCTGTACAGCTCTGCGGCTATCATATGAGTTTCGGGGGTGACGCTTTCAAACTTGAAGCAGCCCGTATCGGTAGCAATGCCCGTGTAGAGGCACATTGCCGCAGTTTCGTCGATAGGCATGCCCGCCGTTTTCAGCAGAGTATACACCACCTCGCAGGCAGCAGCGCTTTTCTCGCCGAGAAGCAGCCGCTTTGCATAGCCCGTGTTGGTGATATGGTGATCTACGCAGAGATCCACCTTGTCGCCGTAATCGGACAGCTTGCCCATAAGCTTGGTATCGGCGATATCCACGGCGATTATCTGCTTTGGCTCAAAGCCTTGGGGCGCATACCATTCCTTAAGAAAATCATATCTCGGTGGGATAGGATCTGCGCAGACCACGTCGGCTTTTTTACCGCACTGTCTCAAAGCTCTGCACAAGCCGAAGCCGCAGCCTAAGGTATCTCCGTCGGGACTCGCATGAGTGATTATAAGAACATCGGTGCAGCCGTTCAGAAAATCCGCTGCTTCCTCAAAGCCAATACGCATAGTGTTTCGATCCTTTCCCTTCAAGTTTATTCCTCGGAGTTTTCCTCCGCAGCTTCATCGCCGTTATCCTCCGCCGACGAGATATTTTCCAGCATACGCTCGATCTCGGCGGAATGTTCGATAGAATTATCGGCGATAAATTTCAGCTCGGGGCATTTTTTCAGATGAAGCTTATTTGAGATAGCCTTCTTGAATATCCAGCCCGCGCTTTCAAGACCCTTGACAGCGCTCTTTGCCGCTTCAATGCCCTCAAGGCTGGAGATATACACCTTACAGTGAGAGTTATCGCCCGAAAGCTCTGTCCGCACAACGGACACAAGACCGCTGTTCACTCTGGGGTCCTTTATCTCGGTGAGGATAAGGGACGATATTTCTCTTTTGATGTCCTCGGAAAGACGTCTGTTTTTAAAGTTCTGCATATGCTGCGCTCCTCTCTTAGAAGCAAGATTTTC
>JALEMR010000057.1 GCA_022768245.1 Oscillospiraceae bacterium | reverse complement strand
TATGCTCGTTTGCCTTAATCTTTACGGAAAATCCGGAAATATCATTATCGGCAGCGGCATAAGAGGAAGTGGAAACACTCGCTGGATGTTCTTCACGCAGATATTCGGCACGTTTTTTGTGGTAGGCTGTGCTTGCCTGTTCGTGTATGGACTTGGCTTCGGGATAACAGGCGTATTCCTTGCTGTAATAGTTGATGAGGCCGTCCGTGCGGTGATAAATCTTTTCAAGCTCAGAAGGATAATGCGTGAATGGGATAAAAAGGCGGAGGTTACGATCTGACAAAAAATCTGACGGTGCATCTTGCGTACAAGCTTTGTGCGGTGTTGCCTTAAAACGGAACACCGAAAAACACAATCAAACAAGCCGTAATATATTGAGGCAATACCGCAGTATATCCTCTCACTTTGGGAAGATATACGGCGGTATTGTTTCACCGCTCATTTTCCCTTGACCATCTCCCCACAATGCTATATAATGTCTGCTCAACAACGGAAAAAGTGCGTAGAAGCTTTGCTTCGGAGCATTTTTTCTGTTGTTGGGTGCAAGGTTTTTTGGCGTTTCAGCCAAAAATCCTTGCACCTTGCCGCCACTGACGGGCGGCAAATGCAGACATTAATCAGGTAGTACGGCACAAATCTTTGATTTGTGCCGCTGAAAATCCTGTTTTACAGGATTTTCAGCCAATAACTGCCCTTCGGGCAGTTATTGAGTACGCACTATATAAGAGCAAGGCGTACATCATACCATAGCGGTAAGGTGTACGCCTTTCGGCAATGATAAAGGGAACGGACGAGGTTTTCTCCGATAAGTTCAGCATACACTTCTTTGAACTGAAAAAGGTAGGTAAGAATCCGTTTTTGTGTATCTGCCGATAAAACATGCTCTGATCTCTTGAAATAAATATAAAAAATATGTTGAAATTTCTGGATGAATATGTACTATATAATTAATATATAATAAAAGGGGTAGGATAATGGTCAAGTACAGAAATGAAAATAATGACAAGCTGAAAAAGATCAAGCTTATAATGATATTCGGCTATGCTCTGATAGTGATCGCAGCCGCAATATTTATGGCGTATTTCACCATAAGAAAAAATGATACGGTCCTTAAATCCAAGGTCAGCGACCTTACATATGCCCTTAATGTTCAGATGAAAAGGGAATCCCTCTGAGCCGTTCCTCCAGAAGCTATCTTGAACAGCATGATATGCTCAAGGGGCTTCACTACGACGCTTTCCGACTTATGAGCGCAAGTATTGATTCAATGGCGCTTATCGACCCATTTATGGAGGATAAGGATATGCTGGACGCATTTCAGGAGGCATGCAATGCGGTGCTTTACGGCAAGGCGTCCTCCGAAGAAAAGGCTGCGGAGCTTCTGGAGCAGTTTGAATCGATACTTAACGGGTAAACCGGTTTAGCAAGAATAACCGTCAAAATGCATAACTAAAATATTGATTTTTGTTGAATTTTTAGCAAAATAGCAAAAACTATTGAAAAAAATTTAAATATATGTTATAATATAGAAAAAGTGGCAGTGATATAAAAAGTAGTACAATGCTCACAAGCTATCATATAATGATCTGACATCTGAATCTTTGATTCCAAAGGATGTGTGTGCTATGAAAGACATTAAACTGACCGATCTTATCCCTCCCCATATTTTACAGCAGTTTCAGGACGGATTCTCCAATTTTACGGGGATGGCTGCTTTGATGACAGATGAAAACGGTATCCCTGTTACGGTCGGCAGCGGATTTACGGATTTTTGCACAAATCTGACAAGAAAATCGGAAAAGGGCTGCAGACGCTGCGAGGAGTGCGATAAGAACGGAGCGCTGCAGACTCTCAGAAACGGAAAGCCTGCCGTTTACCGCTGTCATGCGGGACTGGTGGACTTTGCTTCGCCTATCATGGTCGGCGGAAAATTTATCGGAAGCGTTATCGGCGGACAGGTCCGCACCGACTCTATCGACAGGGAGGCTTTCGCAGCTGCTGCCAAAGAGCTTGGTATCGACCCCGAGGCTTACATAGCTGCCGCCGAGAAAACCTCGGTGCTTTCTGTGGAGACTATCGAAAGGTCTGCGGATTTTCTCTACGAGATAGCGAAGATACTCTCCGAAATGGCGTATAATAACTATCTTGCCCTCAGCCAGAGCCGCAAGCTTGAAAGAGCGGCACGCTCACAGTCTGCGTACATCATGAATATGAGCCTTAATATGGAGAAGAACGTGAACGACTGGATGTCTATCGCCAAGGAGGCGGTGGACAGCGGCGACAGCAGCGTTATGGAAAGCTCTATCAGAAAGCTTATCAGCAAAAGCTCCGATGTTTATTCCATGGTGGGCGATACCGTGGATTATATCCGCATGGCGGGCGGCGAGGTGGAGCTCAACGAGACTGTGTACGACCTTAAGGCGCTTTTCGGTCAGGCGGCGGAAAGCGTCAAGGAGAATCTTACCGAAAAGAATATATCGCTTATCATCAGGATAGACGGCTCGGTGCCGAAGTATATGCTGGGGGACCCCGCAAAGATAGGACAGATACTCAACAAGCTTATCATCGGCTGCGCTTCCTATTCCGAAAAGACGGATATCTCTCTGGAGGCGTCCTGCAGGAAAAGCTCCTATGCAAAGATACTCGATATTGAGCTAACCGTGGGCGAACTGAATATCCCGCCCAAGGTCATCGAGGACGCGCGCAGCTATTTTTCATATGCCTCCGCTGCGGATATAATCAGCGGAGAGTATAATTCGAATTTTGCACTGCCGCTGGTAGGCGTGCTTACAAAGCAGATGTCGGGAACTGTTGCGGTGGGAAGCGGAAAAGGCGGCGACCCTGTGTTCAGGCTCAGCATTCCGCAGCTTGAAGTAAGTGGTTAAGGGGGGGATATATATGAATATTGACCCGACTGAATATTCCCGTGCTCTTGAAAGCTTTATTATAAAAAGTGAACGCATCGTTGATTTTTTCAGCCCCGATATGTCGGACGCGCTTTCCGATATCTGCCGCGTGCTCAGAGCAGCGGAGGTGTCGGCAACATTATATGAGACTCCTATGCATGAACGCCTCGGCGACAGCAATAAGGTGGTTTTCTTCTCGGTGGGCGAGCCCGACCCCGAGCGCCATTTTACTGTCCGCGAAATGACGGGCGGAGGAAATGTGGCGGTATATCAGTTCCTGCAAAATCGGGGGGACGAAAACTGGACCGGCGAGGAACGCGATAAGCTTGCAGTATTTGAAAAGGCACTGTTTGCCTTCAACGGCAGGTCGCGGGTCATGAATATGATAGACAGGCTGGTCTTCTTCGATTCGGATATGGATATCCACAATCTGCGGTACTTTATGAAAACCGTCGGAGGACTTATCGAAGCGGGACGGATAGCAAATTACGGCGCCTGCTTTTACAATCTGAAACGTTTTTCCGTCATCAATCAGAATATCGGCAGAGAGCGCGGAACTGTCGTTATGAGAAAATTTGCGAAGCAGCTTACGGACAAGCTTTCGGAGGACGGAATGGTCTGCCGTATCGGCGGAGATAACTTTATCGTGCTTTTCCGAAAGGAGCATCTCGATATCGTCACCGAACATCTCGGCGGAACGGGTATCGTTTACGATGATGCAAACAATGAACGCGTATTAGTGTCCGCTTATGCGGGATATTATATGATACCTGCGGAGTGTCATAATCCGTCGGAAATTATGGACAGTCTCAGCGTTGCTGTAAATACTGCAAAAAATATCCTCAAAACCAGCTGCGTTTTCTTCGATGAAAAGCTCAGTATGAGCCGGAATGAGATAAAAAGAGTTGAAAGCGCCTTCTCCGACGCTATGGAAAACGAGGAATTCAAGGTATACTATCAGCCGAAGGTGTATCTTAAGGATTATACCCTCCGCGGAGCAGAGGCGCTCTGCCGCTGGTTCAGGAAGGGCGAGATGATACCTCCGTACAGATTTATCCCTGCACTGGAGCAGAGCCAGTCTATATGCGCTCTTGATTTCTATATGCTGGAGCATACCTGCCGCGATATCCGCCGCTGGCTCGACGAGGGCAGACCTGTGGTCAAGGTGTCCGTAAATTTCTCCCGACGTCATCTGGGCGATATGGATCTGCTGGAGCGCATCATTTCCTCCATAGACAAGTACAATGTGCCCCACGAGTACATTGAGATAGAGCTGACCGAGACCACCACCGACGTGGATTTTTCCGACCTGAGGGAGATAGTTATCGGTCTGCGTGAGGCGGGGATAAGCACATCTATCGACGATTTCGGAATGGGCTATTCTTCGCTGAATCTTATCAAGGAGCTCCCCTGGAACGTGCTCAAGATAGACAAGAGCTTTCTGCCCGATGAAAACGATTCAGGCTCCCAGAAGTACGTTATGCTCAAGCATATTATCGCCCTTGCGCAGGATATAGGACTTGAATGTATCGTGGAGGGCGTTGAGTCTGCCGAGCAGGTGCGGCTGTTAAAGGAAAACAACTGCTTCCTTGCACAGGGCTTCTACTTCGACAAGCCCTTGCCCGTCGGGGATTTTGAAAAGCGCCTTGATGAACTGAAGCCTGAATGATGAAAAAACCGCTTATGCTATTCGCATAGGCGGTTTTTGTGACTATTTTTTGCTTCTTGTCATTGAGACGACGCATTCAACGTGCCCCGTCCTCGGGAACATATCCACCGCTCTCGCGCGGTCTGCGCTGTACCCGTGAGCGCACAGATATGCTGCGTCGCGAGCCGCTGTGGCGGGATTGCAGGATATCATCACCACCCGCTTCGGGGACATCTTCACTATGGAGGACAGAGTAAGCTCGTCCGCGCCCTTTCTGGGAGGGTCTATCACGATAACGTCGGGACGGATATCCTTATCAGCCAGTCTGGCGGCTATTTCTCCTGCATCGCCGCAGATGAATTCGCAGTTTTCTATGCCGTTGAGCCTTGCATTTTCGGCGGCGTTTTCCACTGCCTGAGGGATAATTTCTCCGCCGATGAGCCTTCCCACGGAATCCGCCATGGAAAGCCCCACCGTGCCCGCTCCGCAGTACAGGTCCAGCAGAGTTTCCCCGCCCTTTAAGTCGGCGTATTCACGGGCTATGCCGTAGAGCCGCTCTGCCTGTTCGGTGTTCACCTGATAGAAGGACAGAGGGGAAATATTTATCCTTCTTCCGCACATTGTGTCGGAGATATTGTCCGTGCCTTTGATCGTGATGCATTTTTCGCCTGTGATAACGTTGGTGTTCTTCGGGTTGATATTCAGCACCACGCTTTTTATATCGGGAAATTTTTCGGTGAGGATATCTCCCAGCTCGCGGAACAGATTTGTTTTGGGGGCGGTCACTATCAGGCAGACCATTATATCACCGCTGTGAAAGCCTCGGCGCAGATAGATGTGGCGGACAAGTCCTTTTCCGCTTTTTTCGTCGTACAGAGGGATATGCTTCTTGTCGATGCAGGAGCATATCTCCTTGGTGATATCCGCGAAAATATCGGGCTGCAAAACGCAGTCGGAGCAGGGTATAACGCGGTGGCTTCTGGGAGCGTAAAATCCGCAGACCGCCTTTCCGTTGTCGTAGGTCAATGGATACTGAGCCTTGTTTCTGTAGCGCTCGGGAGAAGTACAGCCGAGGATATCCTCAAAGGGGATATCCAGTCCGCCGAGGCGTGTGAACGCATTGCGGACAATATTATCCTTTTCCCGAAGCTCCGCGGAATAATCAATATGACGGAAAACACAGCCGCCGCATTTCGCCGAAACGGGGCATACATCATTATCCGCGCGGTCGGGGGAGGGAGTTATCAGCTTGTCAATAATGCCGAAGCAGTAGCTTTTGCAGACCTTGACTATCCTGCAGGAAATAACATCTCCGGGAGCGGTATTCGGCACGAAAACAGCCATGCCGTTATATTTTCCCACGCCGTTCCCGTCGGAGGATATGGAATCTATTTTCAGTTCTATTATATCGTTTTTGTTCATGTGTGTTTATCCTTTTCGAGACTTTTATTTACTTTAATTATAATCAAAACAGGGCTTGATGTCAAGGAGTATTGGTTAGTGAAGAGTGAAGAGTTAACAGTGAATGATACCTCTTGACTTGACTTTTGGGGAGTGGTATAATGAGATTGGAGGGGTAAGATGAACTGACCGATAAATCGGAATTCGATGGAGGGAGAATATATGGGACGCATAATAGGAACTATCGTTTTATCAGTTTTTGCAATAGTGAGTTTTATACTCAGCTATCGCCAGTATAATGAAATAGGAGCATTGTTAAATAATGCTTATTTATACGCTTCGGAACAAGAACGCAAAAAAATGAACAAGAAGCCTTACTTCAGGCAGTCGTCAATTGTATTTCTGCTGATAGGCGTTGCTTTTTCGATTTTAGCTGTTGATATGCTTTTAAAAACAAAGTGGTTAGTTTTCTGTTCAATATCTGTTGCTGTTGCCACAATTATTTATGCAGTTATTTCATCTGCAAAGATTCAGAAGGAAAATAAAGATCACTAAAAATTCCAATTTATCGTGGAGCTTACTTTTCAAAGATCCTATGTACAAGCCCGAAAAACGGGCTTGTTCTGTTACATCAGCGAGATTATCTCCTCGTCGGAAAGATTTTTCTGCACTGCCCGATTTACCGCAAAGGCGATAAGCTTCGCTGTGCGGCGGATAAGCTCGTCTATGTCACGGGGAGTTATCATCATGTTCGGCAGATGCTTCTCGGGAGCCTTTCCCGTGATGTTCTCCACCGCCGTGTGCATGTCTATCACCGTCGGCACGCCTATCGCTACCACAGGCACGCCCATGGTTATCCGCGATATCTCCTTGCGGCGGTTCTGAACTCCCGAGCCGGGGGAGATACCCGTGTCGGTAATCTGGATAGTCGTCCCCAGCCGCGATATATCCGAGCAGGCAAGGGCGTCTATGACTATCAGGAGCGTGGGCTTGACCATGCTGCACACCGCCGACAGCTGCTCTGCCGCTTCTATACCCGTCTGACCCGTCACTCCCGGGGAGACTACCGTCACCTCCGCCATATCGGGCAGCCCCGACATGCCGTTGATATGCCGCGTGGCGATTATCTGCGAGGCGGCAATGGGTCCCAGTGCGTCGGGGGTGATATTGCGGTTTCCAAGTCCTGCCACGAGGACGCGCTCGGTATTTTCGGCTATGCCCTTTATCTCGTCGGCGATATTTTCCGCCTGCTCCTCGAAGTCCGACGGGTGCGCGGACAGGCGGTCGGTCTCCACGGTGATGTACCGCCCGCGGGTCTTGCCTATGCGAAGCCCTGCCATTTCATCTGTGACGATTATCTCCGTTATTTCGCAGACGGAGCTTTTGCGCATCCTTCGTTTTATCCCCTTCGGCAGAGTTCGGCTGTCGGGGTCGATACATTCAACGGCTAAGTCGGTTCTTATTGACATGATCATCTTGTCCTTTCGATGTATTTTCCGTATACATCGTATTTTGTACAAAACGCTGAAAAATATGCGCTTTTTATGCGGAAAATTCTACACAGAAAATCATCGAAAACACTTGAAAAATGGACGATTAAATGTTAATATTATAGTTAAGGCTGTGCGTATTGTCGGAGTGGTTGTCATTTACACTCCGCAGGGGAACGTGTCTTTATCGCAATGCGATATATCCTGTATGACTGCGCACGCAGAACTAAAGCTTAAGGAGGTGTTCAGCAATGCCAAACATTAAATCCGCAAAGAAGAGAGTTAAGGTAATCAAGGCCAAGACTTTAAAGAATAAGATGATCAAGAGCAACCTCAAGACTGTTCTTAAGAACGCTAATGCCGCAGAGGAAGCTGCTGCTATCAAGCTTGCTATCAAGAAGGTTGACCAGGCTGCCGCTAAGGGTATTCTTCACAAGAACAACGCTGCGAGAAAGAAGTCTCAGCTTGCTAAGAAGCTCAACGCTTTACAGGCTCAGTAATCATTATATAAATAATTTTGCGCAGGCTTCGGTCTGCGCTTTTTTTTATTTACCACTTGAACATCTGCGATAAATATGGTATAATATAATAATGAGCAATAATCACGATAAACCCTACGAAAGGACTTTTTTCAGATATGTCCGAAAAAGAAAAATATACCGAGCTTGTCAGGGAAATATTCTCCCGTGACAGCTCTCCGCGGCTTGCCTGCGTGCACAGCTACGGCTGTCAGCAGAACGTCAGCGACGGCGAAAGGATAGCGGGCATGCTGTCCGAAATGGGCTGCGGAATTACAAACGATATGAACGAGGCGGATATCATCGTCCTCAATACCTGTGCCGTCAGGGAAAACGCCGAGCTTAAGGTCTTCGGAAATATCGGCGAGCTTAAGCACCTTAAGGAGAAAAACCCCGACCTTATAATCGCTGTCTGCGGCTGTATGGCTCAGCAGGAGCATATCGCCGAAAAGATACGTAAGACCTACAAGCAGGTGGATATCGTCTTCGGGACCTTCGCTCTTGCGGAGCTTCCGCGCCTGATATATAACGTTCTCACCGAGCGGAAGCCTCAGTGCGATATCTCCGAGCGCCGTGAGGACGTTTACGAGGATATCCCCGCTGTCCGCAGCTGCAGGTACAAGGCAGGCGTTTCCGTCATGTACGGCTGCAATAACTTCTGCACCTACTGCATAGTGCCCTACGTCCGAGGACGGGAGCGCAGCCGCACCCCCGAGAATATCATCAACGAGATAACCTCTCTGGTAAATGACGGCTGCAAGGAGATAATGCTCTTAGGACAGAACGTCAATTCCTACGGAAAGGGTCTTGAACCGAAGATAGATTTCCCCGAGCTGCTGCGGCGGATAAACCGTATCGACGGGGATTTCCGCGTGCGGTTCATGTCGCCCCACCCAAAGGACGCTACTCCCGATTTCATCGACGCCATAGCGGAGTGCGATAAGATATGCAAGTCTATCCATCTGCCGCTCCAGTCGGGCAGCGACAGGATACTTAAAGCTATGAACCGCCGCTATACCGTGGAGGATTACATGAAGATAGTGGACTATGCCCGCAGGGTCATGCCCGATATTTCCATAACCACCGATATCATCGTGGGATTCCCCAACGAGACCTACGAGGATTTCCTCGGTACTCTCGACGTGATGAAGCGGGTGAAGTTCGACAACATCTATTCCTTTATCTACTCGAAGCGCAGGGGCACCAAGGCTGCCGAAATGGAGGACCATACCTCCGACGAGGACAAGGGAAAATGGTTCCGCGAGCTGCTGGCGCTCCAGCGTGAGATATCCGACGAATATTACAAGCGCTTCATGGGGAAAACTATGAAGGTCCTCTTCGACGGACCCAGCCGCCGAGAAGGCTATATCACCGGAAAAAGCGACGAGTTCGTTATCGTGGAGGCAAAGGGAACAGCTTCCGATATAGGAACGTTTAAAAATGTAAAGATCACCGAGACCCATAACTGGGCGGTCTGCGGAGATATCACCGATTGACTTATAAGGAGAATGAGCATATGACTATTATCGAAAAAGCAAGAGAGCTTGGAGTAATGATACAGCAGGACGACAGATACATCGCCTACAACGTTGCAAAAGAGGCTAACGATTCCGACGAGGAGCTTCAGCAGATGATAAACGACTTCAATTTGCTGCGCCTTAACCTCAACGCCGAGATGTCTAAGCCCGACAAGAGCAGCGAAAAGATAGCCGAGTACGACCAAAAGGTCAAGGAAAAGTACAATCAGATAATGGCTAACGAAAACATGATAAACTTCACCAAGGCACAGAATGCCATGAATAACCTGCTGGCACAGCTCAACAATATCATCACCTATTCCGCAAACGGCGAGGACCCCATGACCTGCCCCGTTGAGACTCCTTCCTGCAGCGGGAGCTGTTCCACCTGCGGAGGCTGCGGCTGATAATGAATATAGATTACAGCAGGCTTTCGCCGATGATGCGGCAGTATTTCGAAAACAAGGATAAATATCCCGGACATATACTGTTTTTCCGCATCGGCGACTTTTATGAGATGTTCTACGACGACGCTGTCACCGTTTCAAAGGCGCTGGAGCTTACTCTGACGGGCAAGGACTGCGGTCAGGACGAACGTGCGCCTATGTGCGGCATACCCTTCCATGCGGCGGATACCTACATCAAGCGGCTTATCGACAGCGGCTTTAAGGTGGCAGTCTGCGAGCAGACCGAGGACCCAAAGCTTGCAAAGGGTCTGGTGGAGCGGCAGGTCATCAAGGTGGTCACTCCGGGTACGCTCACCGACAGCTCCATGCTCCGCGAGGACTCCAACAACTACCTTGCGGCAATCTATGCGGGCTCGGATTCCTGCGCTGCATGCTTTGCGGATATATCCACGGGCAGCGTATATCTGTCATCATACGATGATAACGCCGAGGAACGGCTCATCAATGACCTTTCAAGATATTCCCCTGCGGAAATTATCTTCAACGAGCTTTTCCTCGACTTCAAGGAAGCACCGAAATTTATCAAGGAGAGACTGAATACGTCGGTGCAGCTTATCGACGAGAGCAGATTCGACCCCCGCACAAGGACGGAGATACTCTTAAAGCAGTTTGCGGCGGAGGATATCTCCGAGCTGGGCTTCTCCGATAGAGATAACGCCGAGCTGCGCTGTGTGTGCGGACTTTTCGACTACATCGCCGAGACACAGAAGTCACTGACGGGAAGATTTACCGCCATTACCCGTTCCAACGGCAAAAAATATATGGACCTTGACATGACCGCAAGGCGCAACCTTGAGCTTATCGAGACCATGCGCAACAAGGAGAAGCGGGGAAGTCTGCTGTGGGTGCTGGACCACACCCAGACCTCCATGGGAAAGCGCATGCTGAAAAGCTGCATCGAACAGCCCCTTATCAATCCTGCGGAGGTCATTTCACGGCTTGACGCGGCAGAGCAGCTCTTCGATGACCCCGTGGACCGCGACGAGCTTATCTCCGCACTTTCGGGGATATACGACATTGAGCGCTTAATGACCAAGGTCATGTACAAGACCGCCACTCCCCGTGATATGAAGGCTTTGCAGCAGACTGCGGAGAAGCTTCCCGATATAAAGCGGCTGCTGGAGAATTTCACAGCACCCTTGCTGAAAAAGCTCAACGGACAGATAAGCACGCTGTCAAAGCTTGCTTCGCTCATATCCAACGCCATAGCCGACGACCCGCCGATAAGTCTTAAGGACGGCGGGGCTATCAAGGAGGGCTTCAATGCGGACCTTGACCGTCTCAGAAAAATAATGACGGGCGGCGAGAGCGTCGTTGAGGAAATAGAAAACCGCGAGCGTGAGCGGACGGGTATAAAAAATCTTAAGATAGGCTACAACCGTGTGTTCGGGTATTATATCGAGGTCACCAAGTCCTATTACGACCTTGTGCCGCAGGACTATATCCGCAAGCAGACCCTTGCAAACTGCGAGCGGTTCATCACCGAGGAACTGAAAAAGACCGAGTACGAGATAGCAGGTGCAAAAGAAAAAAGCCTTGTGCTGGAAAGCGAGATATTCGCCGAGGTGCGGGAGTATGCCGCGTCCTGTCTGACCGAGGTCCAGGAGACCGCTTCCGCGATAGCATATCTTGACGTGCTGTGCAGCTTTGCATACGTATCCGCAGCAAACGGCTATGTGCGCCCCGACATCACTGCGGACGGCATAATCGACATCAGGGACGGACGTCATCCCGTTGTCGAGAAAATGATAACCGACGAGATGTACGTCCCCAACGATACATATCTTGACGAAAACAGCCGCAGAATGTCGATAATCACAGGACCCAACATGTCGGGAAAATCCACCTACATGCGGCAGACTGCGCTCATTGTTCTCATGGCACAGATAGGCTGCTTTGTGCCCGCTTCGAGGGCGAAAATAGGCATCGTGGACAAGATATTCACCCGTGTGGGCGCCTCCGATGACCTGACTGCGGGGCAGTCTACCTTTATGGTGGAAATGAGCGAGGTGGCGAACATTCTGAAACACGCCACGAGAGACAGTCTTGTCATCTTAGACGAGGTTGGACGGGGCACCTCCACCTTTGACGGTGTGAGCATAGCCACGGCAGTTGCGGAATATATCGCAGGCAACAGGAGCCTGAAATGCAAGACCTTATTTGCGACCCATTATCATGAGCTTATCTCCCTTGAAGGGCGCGTCGAGGGAATCAGGAATTACAGCGTTGCCGTTATCAAGAAGGGCGAGGATATCAAGTTCCTGCGCAAGATAGTAGAGGGCGGCGTGGACGACAGCTATGGCATTGAAGTTGCGAAGCTGGCGGGGCTGCCTCCGAAGGTGTTAAAGCGTGCCAGGGAGCTGCTTTCGGAAATGGAGCAGGAGAAGGCTGCGGAGCGTCGGACGGACAGCGGTTATGCAGATGAGCAGATATCCTTTGGCAGGATAGACAGTGACAGCGTCATTGACAGGATAAAGAAAACGAACGTAGACGAGCTGTCGCCGCAGGAAGCGCTGGACTTCCTGAAAGAACTGGCAGCGCAGCTTGGATAATTAGTGAATAGCGGCGGAATGACCCGCAGGTCAGCAAAAACGAAAGGAAAGATATCTATGAAAAACATCGGTGATTTTTATAAGGGACTTTCAGATACCAATAATGATCATTTTGAGCTTGAAGGTATGATAATCGAGTTTTACTGTGCCGTTATCGACGATGATGAATATACCAAAAAATCTGAGGCTCTGCTTCTTTTCAAGGAACTGTACGACTGGTACTGCGGAGGGACCGATGAGGGTACCTGGCAGTATTACGAAAGAGCAGGAAAAACCGAGGAAGAACTTGCTCTCGCTCATCTGAAAAAATGCGGCATGGATGAGGCTGCAAAGATGTACGCTCTCGGTATGCACGATTATTCCGTGTATGATTGGAACGCCGAAAAATATCCGCAGGAATGGATGGACGAAGCTGAACGCATCGACAGCTTTATTATGGATAATGAGGACAATATCCTTATGATGTTGAGGAACATTCTCCTTGAAAACCGCGAGGAGATCGAAAAGGTCATGGGCGGAAAGGCTGTCGGGAATGCAGATGACCGAAATGATCGTGCTATGCGTGAACTCTGTGAAAATAATCCCGAACTGGCAGAACAGATCCGCAGAATTCAGGAGGAATCAATGGCTCAGCTTTTTGCAATGATGAATTCGGACTGCGAGACCTGTGCCAACAGAACAGAAAATACCGGCTTAAATGAATTCGCCTGCAAAGCCTATCCCGATGGCGTGCCCTCGGAGGTGTTCCTTTCGAAGACTCCCGACAAGCGAGGTACCGAGTGCGCCAACGGTTTTTGTTACGAATGTGAAGAATAATTTATCTGCTGCATAAAGGAGTGAGAAAATGCCAAAGGTAAGGCTGCTGAAAAAGGAATTGTATGAGCTGATAGCCGCGGGCGAGGTCATCGAACGTCCAAGCTCCATAATCAAGGAGCTGACGGAAAATTCTATCGACAGCGGCGCTTCCGCCGTTACCGTGGAGATAAAACAGGGCGGCATAAGCTATATGCGCGTTACCGACAACGGCTGCGGAATTGCTCCCGAGGACGTGCCTACCGCGTTCCTCCGACATGCTACCAGCAAGATAGAGTCTAAGGACGACCTCTCCGATATACATACGCTGGGCTTCCGCGGGGAGGCTCTCGCTTCTGTGGCGGCAGTTGCCCGCGTGGACGTCATGACTAAGGAAAAGTCCGCTCGGTACGGTGTTCACTACGTTATTGAGGGCACCGAGGAAAAGCTCTGCGAGGAATGCGGCTGTCCCGACGGAACGACTATCGTGGTCAGGGACATTTTCTACAACGTCCCCGCAAGACTGAAATTCCTCAAAAAGGACGTATCCGAGGGCAACGATATCGCTCGTATCATCGAAAAAATAGCACTATCTCACCCCGATGTGTCCATAAAATTTATCCGCGACAATAAGCAGATAATGTTCACTCCCGGGGATAATAAGCTGTTCTCCGCTGTGTATTCCGTGCTGGGCAGAGAGTTTGCCTCGTCACTTATCCCCGTGGAATATTCCATGAATAACGTGAAGATCACGGGCTTTACCGTCAAGCCCGTTTTCGGCATGAAAAACCGCAAGCTCCAGACCTTTTTCGTCAACGGACGATATGTGCAGTCCTTCACCTGCATTCGTGCGTTGGAAGAGGCATACAAGAACAGCATAATGGAGGGGAAATTCCCTGCCTGCGTGCTTCGGCTGGAGCTTAGCCCTGCCGCCGTGGACGTGAACGTTCACCCCCAAAAGATAGAGGTCCGCTTCACCGAGGAGCGGGCAGTCTACGAAGCGGTCTACTTTGCGGTAAAAAATGCTATACTCTCCGACAGCAAGCCCAACGAGATAGAGCTCCCCAAGCCCAGACCAAACTATAACAAGCCCATGTTCGGAGAAGCGGCAAGCTATGTGCAGACGGAGATACCGTCTCAGCCGAAAGAGGAGAAATTCTCCCGCATAAAGGCGGAGGATTACGCCGCCGCAGCAGGCGCAGCTCAGCCGAGAGCGGAAAAGCCGATGAAAAACATCCCCGACCGCATATCCGCCGAGGATTACAGGGCTATCGCCGCAGGGAAAAGCTTATCGTCCTTTAAAGGCAATGCTTCGCCGAAAAGCGCGGCTCCAATTGCTCCTGCACCCGAAATGAAAGCGCCGCCGCAGCCTGTTCCGCCGAAAAATATCCCCGAAGAGGGGTTGCCTATCGAACAGCTTCCTCCCGCGCCCGAGCCTAAGGAGTACAAGTACATTAATGCGGAGTCCTTTGACAGCAGGGAAAATGCTCCCGAGGAGACTAATGCTCCCGAAACGCCCGAGTATCACCGCGAGCCTGTGTTCCGTCTGATAGGCGAGGCGTTTAAGACCTACATCATCGCTGAAATGGACGACGATATCATATTCGTGGACAAGCACGCCGCCCACGAGCGGATAAATTTCGAACGAATGAAATCGGGAGAAGTGGACCTGAAATGCCAGATGATGTTCGACTGTCCCGAGGTGCGGCTGACCTACAGCCAGTACGATGCCGTCTGCGAGAACATGCAGACCATAACCTCGCTGGGCTTCGATATCGAGCCGCTGACGTCGCCCGTTATCCGCGTCAAGGGCATACCTACCATACTTGATGTCTGCGACGCTGCGGATATCGCCGCAGAGCTTGCCCGTAATCTCGACGAGCACAAGCACGACCCCATGCCCGAGATACTGGACGATATGCTCCACAGCATCGCCTGCAAGGCGTCTGTCCGCGCCAATGACAAATCAAGCCCCAAGGAGCTTGAAGCTATCGTGAAGCGGATATTCTACGATGAGCGGATAAGGTATTGTCCCCACGGCAGACCCGTAATGTTCAAGCTCACCAAAAGAGAGCTTGAAAAGCAGTTTAAACGGATAGTGTAAAAATAAAGCCTTCGTCGGAGAAATTCCGATGAAGGCATTGCTTATATATGTAGAAAATGTGCGGCTCAAGCCTGTTTCTCGGTCAGCTTTTCCTCGGCTTCGGAGACCTTTCCGTCCTTGAGCAGATCGCGTATCTCCGACAGGAGCACAATCTGCGGGTCCGGAGCGGGCTCGGGCTCGGGTTCCTTTTCCTCTTCCTTCTTCTTGCCTACGGACATGAGCTTATTTACCGCCTTTATCATGACAAAAAGAATGAGCGCCATGATAAGGAAATTGAGTACAGCGGAAATAAACGAGCCGTAATCAAAGGATACGCCGTTTACGGTGAACTGTCCGCCTACGAGGATAAGATTGCCTGCCTCGTCCTTTTCGCAGCCGCCGGTGATAAGCGCGATAAGGGGATTGATAAAGCTGCTTGTGAGCGCAGTTACGATGTTCTGGAATGCTGCACCGATGATAACGCCCACTGCCAGGTTCATAACGTTGCCCTTTGAGATGAACTCCTTGAACTCATGAATGAGTCCGCCCGCCTTCTTTTCGATGTCGGCTGCCTTTATTTTTTTATCTGACATATAAAATCGTCCTTTCCTGTAGATTATAATAGAATTATAATACAAATTGCCGCGCGAAACAAATAACAATCTGTGAACTTTGTGTTATTTTTATATCACAGCTTTCCCTGAACGACCCTCCGCACGATGACGTTCACAAATATCAGTATCACGACCACCATGCCCGCGATGGCGCAGCCCTCCGCAGTGACGGTGTGTTCGGGGATCACCCTGAAAAATTCGCAGGCGAATACAAAGCCTATGAGAATATTCAGCAGGGTATAGCCTATGCCGATGATCGCTCCCGAGGACCTTTTCATGCTGACTCTCAGCATTGCAAGCCCGGGGATGACTATAAAGAAGCACAGCGCCAGCACTGCCGTGCCTACCGATACCAGCAGGCTCTGGGACATTATCGTGCAGTACACGCACATTGCCACATCAGCCAGCAGATTCAGCGCGATAATGGTCTTAAAAAATCCGTGACGATAATTATTCAAAATTTTTCACTCCTGTATTTTTAAGATATAAATATTATGGACATATTTGTCCTATCCATGCTGTTCTTCCGCATATTTTTTTCCCTGCCATGAAGCTCTCCGACGCATTTCCTTGTCTATCTCGTTCATTACGACGAATTTTTTTCTGCTCCACAGCGGAGCTATGAGAGTATCCGCTGCGCCGTCCCCCGTAAGACGCTCTATGCAGACATCGGGAGGGAGATATTCCAGCTGGTCGCAGATGATATCCACGTATTCCTCCAGCGTGGGCAGCGTGAAACCTCCGCGGAGATATTCCTCCGCCATAGCCGTTCCGCGGACGATATGCAGCAGATGCAGCTTTATGCCGTGAAGCTTCAGCCTTGACAGCTCTCTGACGGTGCCGAGCATCATTTCCTTTGTTTCGCCCGGAAGTCCGTCGATGATGTGCACGCAGACGTTTATCCCACGGGTATGGAGCTTTTCATAGCCTTCAAGAAAATCCTCATAGGTGTGACAGCGGTTTATCCTCTGTGCGGTCTCGTCGTGGACAGTCTGGAGCCCCAGCTCCACGGTGAGATAGGTCCTTTCGGACAGCTCTGCCAGATAGTCCGCGGTCTCCTCGGAGATACAGTCGGGACGGGTGGATATGGCTATCCCGCAGACATCGGGAAGAGACAGTGCCTCCGCGGTCATTCGCCGAATCTTCTCGGTGGGACCGTAGGTGTTGGTATTCGCCTGAAAATAGGGGATATATTTTCCGCTGCTCCACTTTTCGTTCATTTTGCGGCGGACGTCGAAAAACTGCTCGGTAATGGTCTTTTCGGGGTCACCCGCGAAGGTGCCGCTGCCCTCCGAGCAGTAGGTGCAGCCGCCCGTTCCCTTTGTGCCGTCGATATTCGGACAGGTAAAGTCTGCATTTAAGGATATCTTCATGACCTTGCAGCCGAAGCGCTCCCGCAGCATGTAGTTCTGCGTAAGATAGCGCTTCCCTCCGCCGACGAAGGAAAAGGGATTATTGTCGTTTTTTGTATTCATATTTTTTATTATAACATGTCTCCACGGAAATTTCAATAGAATTTTCAATTCTGTCATAAAATATTATAAATTTCCGGGGGAAATGGAAGGGCGGACAGTGTATAATATATAATATAGTATTAGGCTCATAATGAGTAATATGTTGTTTTTCATGCAGGTGTATGAATTAGGAGGGACAGAAATGAGAAACGTATTGGTAACAGGCGCGTCGGGACTTATCGGAAAAGCAGTATGCGAAGGACTTCTTTCCCATAATACGGCTGTTGTGGGAACGGATAATTCTCCCTGTGATATTGAAGATCAGAATTTTAAGTTTATCCGTGCCGATATTACCAATAAGGATACTATCGAGAGGATCATCACCGAAAATAAGGTCGATGCCCTTGTTCATCTTGCGTGTACGGTTGATAATGATTTTCCCGATGTCCTTACATCAGATCAGGAAAAAGATTCTGCGGCAGTTGATAAGTATCTGTACAAATTCGCCGTGGCGGAAAATTTAAAGGATATAATCATGATGAGCACTCATCAGGTGTACGCTCCCCAGAAGACCAGAGAGCCTATCAGAGAGATCTCTCTCGAAAAGCCCATATCCATCTACGGAAAGATCAAGCTGGATTCCGAAAAGGCTTTGAAGTCTGCATTGAAAAAGGGCGGTACGCAGGGTGTTGTCATGAGGACCTGCCCCATATATACAAAGGATTTCACCGATAACCTTAAAAGCAAGGTCTACGACGAAAAGGAAGGCTGCGCATATGTTTACGGCTACGGCGATTATGGCTATTCCTTCACCTGCGTGTACAATATCGTGGATTTCGTGGTGGGTATCCTCGGTCAGAAGAACGCCATCAACTACGAGGGAATATATAACGTCTGCGACAGTAAGCCTATCCTTGCCAAGGAGATAGTGGATTATCTGCGTGAGGCTCACAAGCTGGGAGCTGTTATCGAGAAGAACTACGGAAGCGAAAACGTGAAGTCGGTCTTCGGCATACTTCCCGGAAAAGCGGCAAAGAGCGAATACCGTTTCAACGATATCAGCATTGCCTGCAGCAATATCTCCTACGACAATACCAAGGCACAGAGAATATCAAGCTTCCGCTGGAAGCTCTCAAATACGAAATAAAAAAACGCGGTACCGTGAGTTGTTCACGGTACCGCGTTTGCATTACTTTACGGTATTGTTCTTAAGAACGTTTGAAAATTCCAGAGCCTTGCCGACGTCGCCGTCAACGGTGAGCTTCTTTGTGGTGAATGCCACAACGGGGTCAAGCTTCTGTGTGATGAGCTTGATGAAATCCTCGGGGCTTATATTGATAGCGCAGTTTTTGTCGATGTACTCGTAGGGCTCGATATTGATCTTTCCGTTGAGGAATTCAATGTAGAAAACGCCGCCGTTTTCGCCGGTAAGATTGATCTGCACTGCGATGAAGTAGTCATTGCTCGGTGATTTTACGGTCTTTGCCAGTTCGCGGGTCTTTTCAAGAGTTTCGTTAAAGGTCATAGCGGTTACTCCTTAGATATATTTCGGGAACAGCTCCCGATCACATCTTTATTTTACCATATCTGCTCAAATATGTCAATACTTTAACAATTAATTAATGTCTGCTCAACAACGGAAAAAGTGCGTAGAAGCTTTGCTTCGGAGCATTTTTTCTGTTGTTGGGTGCAAGGATTTTTGGCGTTTCAGCCAATAACTGCCCTTCGGGCAGTTATTGAGTACGCACTAATTATTGGCAATTACTGTGATATCCTTTACCACCTCTGCGGCGATGATAAGTCCCGCAGCCGAGGGGACGAATGCGTTTGAACCGGGGATATCACGACGCACCGTGCATTTGCGCTCCGTTCCCGGAGGACATACGCAGTGCTCGCGGCAGGATATGCTCATATCCTCCTTTACGGGCAGTGGCTTTTCCTTGGAATATACCACCTTAAGGCTGTCCACGCCCCGCTTTCGCAGCTCGTACCTCATCACCCGCGCAAGGGGACATACCGATGTGTCGAAAATATCCGCCACCTCCAGCATGGCGGGGTTCACCTTGTTACCCGCGCCCATGGAGCTTATCACGGGAGTGCCTGCTTTTTTCGCATTCATTATTATCTCTATCTTGCCCGTTACGGTGTCGATGGCGTCCACCACGTAATCATATTCGGTGAAGTCGAACTGTGCCGAGGTTTCGGGCATATAGAAGCAGCGGTGCTTTGTGACCTTACAGTCGGGATTTATCTCGTGGATACGCTCTTCGGCGGCGTCCACCTTGTACTGTCCGACGGTTTTTCTTGTGGCGATAATCTGTCGGTTCAGATTGGTTATGCAGACCTTGTCGTCGTCGATGATATCTATTGCGCCCAGCCCGCTGCGGACCAGCGCTTCCACCACATATCCGCCCACGCCTCCTATGCCGAACACGGCAACTCTCGACGAATACAGCTTTTCCATAGCTTCCTTTCCGAAGGTCAGCTCTGTTCTCGAAAACTGGTTAAGCATAATGTTATACTCCTTTTATAAATCCTATAGGATTGGTGGTCTTATATTATAAGATCAAAGGCAAGAGATACGATATATTCTTGCCTTTTTTTACAAAATATGAATATCAGTCGCCTATCGTTATCTCAAGTATAGGCTCTGCAACGCTTGCTCCCGCGGGTACCATGGGAAGCACGTTGATATCCTTGTCGATAATGCAGTTGATAAGCACGGGCTTGTTCAGGCTTATCGCCTTTTCCAGTGCGGGACGTACCTCGCTCTTCTTGGTGATGGTGATGCCCTCGATGCCGAACGCCTTTGCAAGCATATCAAAATCGGTGGGCTTTTCCAGTGTGGTCTGGGAGAAATGACAGTTGTAGAAAAGTCTCTGCCACTGGCGAACCATGCCCAGCACGGAATTGTTGAATACAAGCTCGATAACGGGCAGCTGATATTTTGCCAGCGTGGAAAGCTCGGACATGTTCATGTAGAAGCTGCCGTCGCCCGCAACGTTGACTACCGTTCTGTCGGGATTGCCCACCTTGCTGCCGATAGCCGCACCCAGACCGTAGCCCATTGTGCCCAGTCCGCCCGATGTGGCGAAGCTTCTTTCAGCCTTGAAGCTGTAATACTGCGCCGCCCACATCTGATGCTGTCCTACCTCGGTGGAGATTATCGCCTTTCCGTCGGTGATGTCGCAGAGGGTCTCCAGCACGTACTGCGGAAGAACAGCTTCCTCGTCGTCGGATACCTGACGGAGAGGATATTCCGTTTTCCACTGCTGTATCTGAGCCATCCATTCGGGGTGGGACTGCTGAGAAAGCTCCTTGTTGAGCTCGCCGAGGATAAGCGCCGCGTCGCCCTTTACATGGACGTCAACGTCGATATTCTTGCCGATCTCGGCAGGATCCACCTCGATATGTACTATTTTGCACTGCTTTGTATTTTCGGTGAAGCTCTTTGTATTGCAGGTCACGCGGTCGGAGAATCGGTTGCCCACAACTATCATAACATCGCAGTTTGTGAGTGCTTCTGCCGCTGTTTTGGTACCGTGCATTCCCAGCATTCCGATATAGCGGGGGTCGTTGTTGTCCAGCGCGCACTGTCCCATGAGCGAAAGGGAAACGGGTGCGTCGATGAGCTCTGCCAGCCTTTTCAGCTGAGAAGCCGCGTCTGCGGAAACTACTCCGCCGCCCGCATAGATGAAGGGCTTTTCCGCCGCGGAGATGACTTTGACCGCTTCTGCCACCTCGTCTTTGTCGAGGGTGAAGCTGTGACCCCGGACGGGCTTGTTTTCGAACTCGCACTTTGCGGCGGTGATGTCCTTGGGGACATCTATGAGCACGGGACCCTTTCTGCCGTCGTTTGCGATAAAGAAGGCTTCTCTTATGGTATCGGCAAGCTTTGTAACGTCCTTGACGATGAAGTTATGCTTTGTTATCGGCATTGTGATGCCTGTGATATCCACCTCCTGGAAGCTGTCCAGACCCAGCAGGTCGGTGGTGACGTTGCCTGTGATGGCAACCATGGGGATACTGTCCATGTAAGCGGTGGCGATGCCCGTCACAAGATTGGTAGCACCCGGTCCCGAGGTGGCGATGACAACGCCTGTCTTGCCTGTGGTGCGGGAATAGCCGTCTGCGGCATGAGCGGCGTTCTGCTCGTGGGAGGTGAGTATATGAGTGATTCTGTCGCTGTAATCGTAAAGCGCGTCATAAATGTTGAGAACTGCTCCTCCGGGATAGCCGAAAACGGTATCCACGCCCTGTTCGAGGAGGGTTTCGAGTATGATCTGAGAACCGTTGAGTATCATTTTGTGGACATTCCTTTCCTGGGATTTTGAATAAACAGATAAAGCCTTCACCCCGTACGGGATGAAAGCGGAAATATCTCCCTTGTACTTTCAATAGCATATTAATATTATTAGTTTACCACATAATATCTTAAAAGTCAAGGAAAATTGTGTGAATAAACAAATATGCCGCAGGATTTTGATTTCCTGCGGCATATCATCGTTTTTTTGTCTACACTTTTATCGGGGATTAGATTACTGCTCGTCCCGAAGTCCGCTTGTATCGATAGCGGAAATATCTATCTCCGCAAGGTCTGCGTACACGGCATTCTTGTCGATGTAGGGGTT
Source organism: Oscillospiraceae bacterium (assembly GCA_022768245.1). GTDB lineage: Bacteria > Bacillota > Clostridia > Oscillospirales > Ruminococcaceae > RGIG4694. Next base: position 4,725 of record JALEMR010000057.1, on the reverse strand, counting down.
GTCCTCCACAAGACTGCTTGTGTCCACGGCTTCGGTGCTTATGCCCGAAAGCGCGTCGGGAGCGGCTTCGAGAGGCTTCTCCCGCAGTCCCGTGACCTCGGGGACCGCAACGTCCGCTTCCACCTTTTTGGCGGGGCGGGTTTTAGCCCTTCTGTCAAGATCCGCGAAGAAGTCGTCGGAATTGACTCTGGCGGGCTTTGCGGGAGCAGAGGGGGCAGAAGGAGCGGGGCGGCTTGCGATCTCGGGCTCGTCCTTTTTCTTTTTCATAAAATCAAACATTGCCATAGCTTATGCACTTCCTTATTTTTTGAATGTAAATCTGTTGATGAGCGAATTGAGTGTTTCCGACTGTCCCGAAAGCTCTTCGGAAGCGGCGGCGCTTTCCTGGGCTGTGGAGGATGTGGTCTGGATACTGCCGTTGATAAGCTCCATTCCGCTGTTTACGGCTTCGATATCCGCAGCCTGATTTTCCGCAGATGCGGCGATGTCGTCCACCAGCTTGTTTACGTCCTGTACCTTGACTACTACCTCGTCAAGAGCCTCGGCAGCCTTTCTTGCAAGGTCGGTGCCCTTCTTCATGGACTCGATAGACTGATTGATGAGGGTACCCGTCTGATTTGCTGCGTCAGCAGACTTTGTGGCAAGATTTCTTACCTCGTCCGCAACAACTGCGAAGCCCTTGCCTGCCGCGCCTGCTCTTGCAGCCTCCACTGCGGCGTTAAGAGCCAGGATATTGGTCTGGAATGCGATATCGTCGATAACTCCGATGATCTTGGCGATCTGTGCGGAGGATTCCTCCATCTCCTTGAGAGCGGATATCATGCGGTTCATGGTCTCGCTGCCCTCTGCCACCTGACCGTTAGCCTCGTGAGTAAGCTTTCTTGCAAGACCTGCCTGTTCGGCGTTTTTGTTGACCTTTCCTGCGATTTCGCTCATGGAAGCGGTCAGCTCCTCGACGGTAGCTGCGTCGTTGGAGGCGTTGTTGGAGAGAGTATACGCTCCGCCTGCCACCTGGGACGAGCAGTCCTTTACCTGAACGGCGGCGCGGTCCACCTCGGTGAAGGTGGTGTTGAGGGAGCCCAGTATCATCACAAGAGAATCCTTGATAGCGGCGAAATCGCCCTTGTAGTCGGTATCCGACTTTACGAGAAGATTTCCGTCCGCAACATTGGAGAGCACGTTATGTATATCATTGATATAGCTGTGGAGATTTTTAACGGTATCCTCCAGAGAGCCTACAAGGATAAGGGTCTCATCATTTCTGTTACAGGTGGGCGTAGGTGATGATATATCCCCCTCGGATAGAAGCTTGAGACGGTTTGTAACGTCGATGATCGGCTTAGAGATAGCGTCTGAGACCTTTGCGCATATCGAAAAGGATGCGCTGCCTCCCAGCAAGAGTATTACGATCTCTATGATAAGCATAAGATAAAAATTCTTCATGATGGAGCTGTACGGCATAAGTACATAAACAAAAAATCCGTCATATGCTTCGGAGCGAGCGGCGGCTATCATGTAGGTCTCTCCGTCCAGCTTGAGCCTTGTCACATCGCTTACTGTGCGTTCCTCTTGATTGAGGACTATATAGTCATATATCTCGGTATAGGAGCTGTCCTCGGCAGCCTTTTCCTCAAAGCTCATGCCCTTGGGGATAAGCTCGGAATTGGTCTCGCCGAATACGGTATTGGTTCCGTTGATAACAAATCCGAAGCCGCCCTTTTCGTTGGTGGCAGCAAACGTATCGAACAGCTTGTCGATAAAGCTCTTGTTTTCGACTATATCGGAGTTATCAATTGCGGAGACGTATGCACTGGCAAGATTACTAAGCTCCTCCTCTGCATTTTTGCGGAGATTATAGTGCAGTATCACAAGGGAGCCAACTGCAAAGAAAACTGCTGCCGAAACAAGACTTATAAGTCCCATGCGGATAATTCTTGCTCTTATAGATGTTTTTTTGCTGTTCATCTTTTTTTCGACAGCCTGTTCGGTTTTGGAATGCTTATCGCTGCTTATGACCTTATCCGCCGCTGCGTTGAGCGACTGTTCAAGCCTTTCCTCGCGCTTATCCTTTTTTTCTTTTCTGTTTGCTTTGATTTTATTCATTACGTCCTTTACTTTATCGGTATCATTTTTCATAAACAATATCCCCAATCGCAAATCGTTTTTATCATTATATCACAAATTGCCGATAAAAATATGTCTGAATTATTGCTATTTCATGTACATGACCTGTTTCAATAGAAAAAATAATCCTATGATTTTGTGTACAATAACGAATCACTCGCCTCCGAGAAATTCGCTGACAGTCATTCCGATTTTCAGAATGGGATAGCTCTCGGAGTAATCCTTTATCATATCGGGGCATTTTTTCGCTTCGGCGAAGATGATGTCCGCCAGACCGTTGTCAAGCTCCTCCTTTAAGAGACGGAGCGGCTTGTTGTACATGGTGGGGCATATGGAAGCCACGCCGATGACCAGCTGTCCGCGCAGCTCCATGACGCGGTATGGCCATATCCGACATTCCACGGGCTTGCTGTCACCCAGCTTGCAGCCCGTCTCGGTCAGCATGGGGCAGTAGTACAGCCCGTCCTCGTCCTCCTCCATGCGGAAGCGGAAGCTATTGCCCTTGGAGATGAATTCAAGGGACGGGTCCAGTTCGGAAAGAGCGTCCTTCATTTCGGCGGGGACGGTGGGAGTCTCCCACAGGTCATATCTGTCGAAAACGCAGCAGATGAGGCAGTCGGCGCAGTCGGCAGGAGAAAGTATATTTTTTAGCATGATTTTCCTCTTTTCTAATGGAATAAATTTATAATTCCGCGTTACAATAAAAATATCAACTTTTGGAAAGGAACGATATTAATGACGGTCACGAAACAGGAATACGCGGAAATGGTAAAGAAAGCGTCCCCCAATTCAAAGTCATGGGCGGATATCCCGAAGGCATTTCTTATCGGCGGAGCTATCTGCTGCGTGGGACAGGCGTTTCTGAACCTGTATCTTAATCTGGGGCTTTCAGACAAATCGGCAGCCGCCTGCACAACGGGAACGCTGGTGCTTATCAGTGCGATACTGACGGGACTGGGCTGGTATGAAAAGCTGGCAAAGCACGGCGGAGCAGGAACTCTTGTCCCCGTAACAGGCTTTGCGAACGCAGTGGTATCGCCTGCTCTGGAATTCAAATCGGAGGGCTTTGTCCTGGGACTCGGCGCAAAGATATTCATTATTTCGGGTCCCGTGATACTCTACGGCACCGTGGCTTCGGTGATATACGGGCTTGTGTATTACTTCTTTATCAAGTAGTCCTTAGCAATTAGCAATTAGCAATTAGCGATTAGCAATTAGTGATTAGCGATTAGTGGTTAGCAATTAGTTATTAGTGATTAGCAATTAGCGATTAGTGGTTAGCTATCTGCTAATTGCTAATTGCTATTAGCTATTAGCTGCTATACTATGACGGCAGTCCGCCGAGCGGCTCTATCGGAGCTTTCGGCGGACTGCCTTTTTATCACTGTCAACTGTTCAGATCTGTTCGTCCAGCGACAATTCGTGGGACTGAATGAACTCGGCGATGAATTCCTCCGCTTCGGGGAGCTGAAGCTCATGGATAGCCTTCATGGTGCTTTTTTCCGCCTCTCGGAAGTCGCCGTTGCCCATCTGCCGCTCTTCGATGCATTTTATCAGCGCGGACAGCTTATCTGCTGCCTTTACCAGCGTCCACAGCTCGGCGTCCCCGTCGGTCCTGCCGAGAATGGGCTTGTAATACTCCCGCAGGTCCTCGGGGAGATAGGACAGCAGCCGCTCCTCGGCTATCTTTTCTACCTTGTCGTATTCCGCCTTTATCTCGGGATTGAAATACTTGATAGGCGTGGGCATGTCCCCTGTGATTATCTCGGTGACGTCGTGGTACATCGCCAGCACCGCGCAGCGCTCTGGATCCACGTTCCCGCCGAAGCGGACGTTTCGGTACAGCGCCAGAGTATGAGCGATGAACGCCGTTTCAAGGCTGTGCTCGCTGATGTTTTCGGGTATGGTGTTCCGCATCAGCCCCCAGCGGCTGATGTATTTCATGCGGGAGATAATGGCGAAGAATTTCTGCTCCTGCATATCAGTCCACTAAGTCGGGGTCGAAGGATTCCTTCCAGGGAAGTCCCCACTTATTGAGAGCGTCCATGAAGGGGTCGGGATCGAATTCCTCGATGTTGTACACGCCGGGCTTTTTCCATTTGCCTGTCATCACCATCATCGCGCCTATCATTGCGGGAACGCCCGTGGTGTAGGAGATAGCCTGGGAGCCTACCTCTGCATAGCACTCCTGATGATCGCATACGTTGTATACATAATAATTTACGGGCTTGCCGTCCTTTTTGCCCTGCATGATGCAGCCGATGTTGGTCTTGCCCTTTGTGCGGGGACCTAACGACGCAGGGTCGGGGAGGACTGCCTTTAAGAACTGGAGAGGAACTATCTGCATGCCGTTGTAGTCGATAGGCTCGATTGAGGTCATGCCTACGTTTTCAAGGCACTTCAGATGTGTGAGGTAGCTCTGTCCGAAGGTCATGAAGAAGCGAATGCGCTTTATTCCCTTGATGTTCAGGGCAAGGGATTCAAGCTCCTCGTGGTGGAGCAGGTACATATCCTTCTCGCCTATCTCAGGGAAGTTATAGACCCGCTTTATCTCCATGGGCTTGGTCTCCACCCACTTGCCGTCCTCGATGTAGCTGCCGT
>JALEMR010000005.1 GCA_022768245.1 Oscillospiraceae bacterium | reverse complement strand
CTTGCCGCCCGTCAGTGGCGGCAAATGCAGACATTAATCAGGTAGTACGGCACAAATCTTTGATTTGTGCCGCTGAAAATCCTGTTTTACAGGATTTTCAGCCAATAACTGCCCTTCGGGCAGTTATTGAGTACGCACTATGTACATAAAAATCGTACCGCACAGGATATTCTGTACGGTACGATTTTTTTATAATGTGAGCTGATCGGGGTCTGCCATATCCTTGAACAGCATACCCACTGCGGGAACGCTCTTCACGGCAAATTTTGAGTATTCCTCCAGCTTTTCGGGAGATACCTTGTAGCAGTTTTCCACCTTAGCCTTTGGCTTAAGATTTACGACCTGCACGCCGATAGTGTCCCTCGTTGTCTTGGGAAGTATCATTCCCGTGTTGAACAGCAGCGCTCTGCCGTTGTCCGTTTTCACGAGGATATCGGTAGTATCGCTTTCGGGGATAAGCTTCACCAGCGGCGACTTGTCCGAATATGCGTTGGTAAGGCGCTTGCGGTTGGTCTTGGTCTCGTAGGAGTTTATGGGCACTCTTGCCGCCTTGCCGTTTTCGAACATCATCAGAACATATCCGCTGTAATCGGCAGTGACGACCATAGCTACCACGTTCTCTCCCTCGTCAAAGGAAAGCTTAGCGGGGATATAATCTCCCAGCACCGAAGCCTTTGTATCGGCGAAATCAGAAGCCTTGGACTTGTACACCCTGCACTGATCGGTGAAGAACAGCAGGTCTGCGTTCTTGGTAGTTTCCACCGATACGTCCAGCGAGTCGCCGTCCTTGAATTTCTGCTCGCTTGCCATGCGCAGCGACTGGGGAGTTATGCACTTGAAATAGCCGCTCTTGGACAGGAACACCGTTACGGGATAATCGGGGCTGTCCTCCTCGGGCTCATCCTCCTCGGTGTCTGCGGCGAAGTAGAGCAGCGTTTTTCTGGGCTGACGGTACTTCTTCATAACGTCCTTGAGCTCGCCCGTGATGATATTTTCTATCTTCTTCTCGTCGCCGAGGATAGCCTCCATTTCGGCGATGTCCTTTTCAAGCTGTTCGATGTCGGCGATTCGGTTGAGGATGTACTCCTTGTTGAGCTGACGGAGCTTTATCTCCGCCACATACTCCGCCTGCACCTCGTCGATGCCGAAGCCTATCATCAGATTGGGAACGACCTCGGAATCCTCCTCGGTCTCGCGGACTATCCTTATCGCCTTGTCAATATCAAGGATTATCTTTTCCAGACCCTTCAGCAGATGAAGCTTTTCCTTTTTCTTTTTCAAATCAAAGCTTACGCGGCGGGAGATGCACTTCTTGCGGAATTTTATCCATTCGCCGAGTATCTCGTACACGCCCATTACCTTGGGGCTTCCGTCGATAAGGATATTGAAGTTGCAGGAATAGCTGTCCTGCAGGGGCGTGAGCTTGAACAGCTTCTGCATAAGCTTGTCGGGGTCAACGCCCTTTTTGATGTCGATAGTCAGCTTCATGCCGTCTAAATCGGACTCGTCGCGGACGTCTGAAATATCGCGTATCTTGCCGTTCTTGATAAGCTCGATGATACGCTCGCGGATAGCTTCGATAGTCGTCGTGGGAGGAATCTCCTTGACGTCGATGCACCTGTCGGAGCTGTCGTACTCGTACTTTGAGCGTATCTTCACGGAGCCTCTGCCCGTGGAGTATATCTTTTTCAGCTCCTCCTCGTCGTAAACGAGAAGTCCTCCGCCTGGGAAATCGGGACCTTTGAGCGTGGTAAGTGCGTCATGATCCGGGTCCTTCATCAGAGCGATAGTGGTCTCGCAGACCTCCGCCAGATTAAAGGGACACACCGCGCTCGCCATGGAAACGGCGATACCCACGTTGGAGTTTACCAGCACCGACGGGAATGTGGTAGGAAACAGTGTAGGCTCGGTGGTGGTGTTGTCGTAGTTAGGCTGGAAATCCACGGTATCCTTGTCGATGTCGCGGAAAAGCTCGGCACAGATAGGGTCAAGCTTCGCTTCGGTGTAACGTGAAGCGGCATAAGCCATGTCCCGTGACCATGCCTTGCCGAAGTTGCCCTTGCTGTCCACATAGGGGTGCAGGAGCGCTTCGTTTCCGCGGGCAAGTCTTACCATAGTCTCGTAGATAGCGCCGTCGCCGTGAGGATTGAGCTTCATGGTCTGACCCACGATGTTAGCGGATTTTGTCCTGCCGCCGTTAAGCAGACCCATGGTGTACATGGTGTACAGCAGCTTTCGGTGAGAGGGCTTGAAGCCGTCTATCTCGGGCAGCGCTCTGGACACGATAACGCTCATGGCATAGGGCATGTAGTTCTTTTCAAGAGTTTCGGTTATGCGCTGTTCGGCGACTATACCGCTGCCTGCGATATAGGCGTTTATCTTATTGTTTTTCGGGGCTTCATCCTTTTTTCCCCGTTCTTTTCTCGGCATATGTTACTTCCTTTCCGTTATTGTTTGTATAAGTATTTCCTGCCCGTGTACTGCATGGCTATCCTGCCCTCGGGATCGGTATCAAACAGATACAGTGCCGCAAGGAACAGAGCTTCAAGGGGCTTCATAAGTATATAAACGATATCCGCCCGCAGCGGCGTTGTTATCAGCCTTGACAGCGGATATCCGTAAGTGTCGTAAAAGTGTCTGACCGATTTATGGAAATTCGGCGTTCTGTCTTGGAGCATATCCTCAAAGGCGTTGGCAATGAGCAGCTGTCGGTTGACGATTATCCGCTCCCCCGCTCTCACGCCGTAACGAATGGGCTTGACAAGCTTTCTGTGACCTCCTGCCGCCACCGTGCAGAGATAATGTCCCTCGTAATATTCGGGCGGCGGCGGTATCTGGGTGGAGAATGTCCAGTCGGCGGTCATGGTGAATGCCCTGACTATGCCGTCCGCGCCCTGTCCGCAGAGTATCAGAATAATAAGCAGCACGCCGATAAGCGGCAGCAGTGCGATAAACGCTGCAAGATACCAGTTCACGCTCTTTTTGAGAAATCCGTACACTGCACCGATGAATCTGTTTTTCGGGGTTTCCTCGTTCTGCGAGAGATATTCCGTCTGCTTTTTCACCTCGTCACGGAACACACGCACCGTCATAAGCAGGAAATTCAGCGGATAGATACACATGATAATATTCATCTTAAGCTGAATGAGAAACACAATATTAACGATATTCCCCAGATATACCGCCGACAGCAGTGTCACGCTCACAAGAGGCGGAAGACGTTTTTTCCAAATGCAGAGAATGAACATGCCTATAATGCCGATAACGGCAAATATCCCAAAGGACAGCGCATATTCTCCCGCTATTGGTGTGTGACGTCCGGTGGACATTATTCCGCCCAGTATGACAGGCTCGTAATACTCCTTGTCATCGCAGGCAAAAACATACAGATACATCACAGAATACACAGGACCAAGCACCAGAGTGAGAATATCATAAAGCTTTTTGCTGACATATTTCTTAGACAGACAACGGATATTCACATAGGTCAGTAAAATCGGTATCCAGACAAAAAGGAATAAAACCAAAGCCCAGCTAAGAGCCGACATTAATCCGTCAAGCATTATTCCCCTCCTTACGAAATATCCGCAAGCTCCAGATATTCGCTGCCGTTCTCGGCGATGAAGTCCTTTCTTGCCTGAAGATTGTCGCCTAAAAGCATATCAAACATAGCGAAGGTCTCCTCTGCGTCGGTGGGATTCACCTTGATAAGACGGCGTGTTTCGGGGTTCATTGTTGTCAGGGACATCATTTCGGGCTCGTTCTCGCCCAGTCCCTTTGAGCGTTCAATCTTATATTTTTCATTCCCTATCTTTTTGAGTATCTCTACCTTTTCCCGCTCGTCGTAGGCGAAGTAGGTCATCTTCTTAGTGGTTATCTCAAAAAGCGGAGACTCGGCGATATACACATAGCCCTCCTGAATGAGCGTAGGCGTGAGCCTGTACAGCATTGTCAGGATTAGTGTGCGTATCTGGAAGCCGTCCACGTCGGCATCGGTGCAGATAACTATCTTGTTCCAGCGGAAATTGTTGATATCGAAGTTAGACAGATCCTTGTTCGCCTTGGATTTGACCTCCACGCCGCAGCCCAATACCTTGATAAGGTCGGTGATTATCTCGTTTTTGAATATCTTGTTGTAGTCGGCTTTCAGACAGTTGAGAATCTTTCCTCTAACGGGAATGACCGCCTGAAATTCGGAGTTTCTCGCAGTCTTGACGGAGCCCAGCGCAGAGTCGCCCTCCACGATGTATATCTCGCGGCGGGAAACGTCCTTGGTGCGGCAGTTGACGAACTTCTGCACCGAGTTGAGCATATCCACCTTGGCGGTCAGGTTCTTGCTGACGCTGATACGGGTCTTCTCCGCAGATTCGCGGCTTCGCTTGTTGACCAGCACCTGATTGCCTATCTTAGCCGCCTCGTCGGGATTTTCTATGAAATAGACTTCAAGCTGATGCTTTAAGAATTCGGTCATTGCGTCGCGGATAAAGGTATTTGTGATAGCCTTCTTGGTCTGATTCTCGTAAGAAGCGATAGTGGAGAAGGACGAGGACACCAGTACAAGGCTTTCCTCCACGTCCTCGAAGCGAATCTTCGTTTCGCCCTTGTTGTACTTGTTCTCCGCTTTCAGATAAGCGTCTATCTGCGAAACGAAGGCTTTTTTCACCGCGTCCTCGGGAGCGCCCCTGTGCTCAAGGAAGCTTGAATTGTGATAGTATTCCGACAGCTTGACCTTGTTGGAGAAAGCCACCGCCACCGACAGCTTTACCTTGTATTCGGGCTTGTCTGCGCGGTCTCTTCCCTTTCTCTCGCACTGCCAGAACTGGGGGGTGGTCATGGAATTTTCCCCGAGGACCTCGCTCAGATAATCGGCAATGCCGTTCTCGTATAAGAATATCTCCTCATCGAAGCCGCCGTTCTCGTTTTCAAAGCGGAACACGAACTGCACGCCCGAATTGACGATAGCCTGCTTTTTCATTATCTCCTCGAAATACTCCCGCTCGATATTGATGTCGGTGAATACTTCAAGATCGGGCTTCCAGCGAGTTTTCGTGCCTGTGCGCTTCTTGTCGGACTTAAGAGCCTCCTTTTTCAGCCCGCCGATGTTCACGCCCTTTTCAAAATGAAGTGAGTATTTATTGCCGTCGCGGTGTACCTCCACGTCCATATATTCCGAGGAATACTGGGTAGCGCAGGCGCCCAGACCGTTCAGACCGAGAGAGTATTCATAGTCGCCGCTGCCGTTGTTGTCGAACTTACCGCCCGCATACAGTTCGCAGTAGACCAGCTCCCAGTTGAAGCGCTGTTCCTTTTCGTTCCAGTCAACGGGGCAGCCGCGTCCGAAGTCCTCCACTTCGATGGAGTTGTCCCTGTAGCGGGTAAGGATTATCCTGTTTCCGTAGCCGCTTCTCGCCTCGTCAATGGAGTTAGAGATTATCTCAAAAACGGAGTGCTTGCAGCCCTCCAGCCCGTCCGAGCCGAAGATTACCGCAGGACGTTTTCTGACTCTGTCCTCGCCTTTGAGTATTTTGATACTGTCGTCGTTGTATTCTTTTTTTCTGCTCATTTTTTCACCTTTTTATAAACTAAATTACTTCTTTTAAGTACAAAGCGCTGTCCGCTTTAAAGGCGGATATCTCCCCGCCCTTTTCGTCGGAGATAATGATGAATCTACCGTTGGAAACGGCAATATTTCCGTCGGACAGCAGCGCATAATCCAGCACGCCTTTGCGGATGATATCGTAATTTCCGTCAAGATTCATATGTATCAGCACGCGCTCGGCGGACATAAAGCCGGGGTGCTTCTCGCCGTTTTTCTCGGCGTCCTTCAGATTTTTCTCGGCATTGATGAGATTCCCCTCGATGAACATTTCCTTTTCGCTTTTCTGCTTAGCCTTGGAATCCCCGCCGCTTTTGAGCGCCTCGCCGCCGAACGCCTTTGAGAAGAAATTCAGCATTCCGAACAGCGCACGGAATATCCTGTACGGGATAAGAATGATATCCATGAAGATACTGCTGCCCTCGTTCTGCTTTTCGCCGCCCGCCTTCTGACGGATGCAGTATATGCCGCCCTTTCCGTCGGATATGGGACAGAGGAAATCATATTTCTCGTCGGAGAGTATCTCGTCCATAGCAAGCCGCTTCGTATCGAGACACACCACGCTTTTGTTCTGCACAGCGGCGATAGCCCCCGACTGATCCCGCGCATAGCCTGCGGTGGAAAAATATATCCTGTCCTCCCCGTCGAAGGAGGGCGCTTCCTCGATGCTGTCGCCGTCGGTGTACTCATGGCAGCCCGAGCCGCTGATGTCGTACACAGCGATGTGCTTTTCGGAGCTGTTCTCGCCGCAGGACACCGCAGCCTTTCCGTTAAAGCAGTCTATCCGCCCAGGGAAGATATCCTTGCCCGAAATGATAAGGTTCTCGCTGTTGTCCCCGGGGTCAAGAGAGCGGGAGTAAATGCTCCCCGACTCGTCCAGACGAACGCCGTAGATAAGACGGTCACCGCTGATGCCGATTCCGCCTATCTCGGCGTATATGTCGGACTCGTCAGTCTGCGGAAGAGCCGTGCCCATGAACTGAGCGCCCGTGCCCGAGGTCTTCCATTCGTTGCGCCTGCGGATCTGTGCAAGAGTCTCCTTGTAGGAGTCTATCCGTCCGCAGGAAAGCTCGGTATTTTTGCCGTCTTTATTCAGAAATATCTTATTGTTCGATACATATGCGATGCTGTACATAATATGTCCCCCAAATCCATAAAAGAATCAGCTATTCACCGAAAAAGCCGCAGCAGCCCAGCCGTTGTCTTCCTTTATTTCAAGCTGAGTATAGCCCTGCGCCCTCATTGCGGCAAGGACCTCCTCGCAGCGCTCAATTATTATGCCCGAAATGATAAATATGCCGTTTTGCACAAGAAAATCCTTAAACAGCGGAGCCATGGCGATAAGCACGTCCGCCACGATATTTGCTGTAAGAATCTCAAATTTTCCGCCTGCAAGGATATCCGAGCGAAGCTTTTCATCGCCGATGATATTTCCGCAGAAGGTGGTGTACTTGTCCGCGGGGATATGGTTTTTCTCCGCATTTTCGCCTGCTATCCTGACGCTGTTGCTGTCGATATCCACAGCGGTGCATTCCATTGCTCCCAGCAGATATCCCGCAACTGAAAGAATACCGCTGCCGCAGCCCACGTCCAGCATGCGGATATCCTTTTTCAGATACTTTTCGGTAAGCTCCAGGCAGAGCCTTGTGGTGTTGTGCTGACCCGTGCCGAAGCTGGATTCGGGGTCTATTTCAAGGATAATGCGCTCCTCGTTCTTGTCATAGGTCTCCCATGAGGGCTTGATAAGGAGCCTTCCGCCCACTTCGATAGGCTTGAAATACTGCTTCCAGTTGTTAGCCCAGTCCTCCTCCCTGATACCGGAGGTCTCAATGGCGAGCCGACCGAATTTATTTTCGGTATCCCTTGCCTTAAGGGAGGACATCTGCTCCTTTAAAGCGGCATAAATATCCGCACCCTGCGCATTGTCGGCGATATACACGGTAACGCAGGTCTCGCAGGTGCGCATTTCCATAAGATCATCGTCGATATAGTCCCAGTTGCCGTCCTTGCGCTCGAGGAAATCCTCAAAATCCTTGGAGTCCTTGATAGCAAAGCCGTTTATTCCGATACACATCAGACATCCGCATACAGGGTCAACGCCCTCGGATGTGGTAAAAATATTCACTTCTATCCAGTTCAAAAGCTTCTCTTCCCTTCAAATAACAATAATTATTATAATTATACCATTATTGAGAACTTTTTTCAAGTGTTTTTATGGAAAAATTATTAAATTATTTATATTTCACGTTAAAATGATGAAATTTTTCATCACAGTAAAAATATTCTTGAAAATGCTCCGACTTTGTGGTACAATGATAATGTATACACAATCGAAAAAGGAGCTGATCGTTATCAAAAAAAAATCCGCCGAAAAGGATAAAAGCACATGGAAAAAAGCCAAGACTGCTGTCAATGTTGTGACAGTCATCGCCCTTGTGATATGCGCGTTGTTTCTGAACGTCATGGGCGGGATAGGACTGTGCCTGAACAATTACGAGAATGCGGGCATTGCCCTGTTCATATCGACGTTTTTCCTGACCCTTGCCGTGATATTCATGGGAAAGGGCAGAATGGTGATGCCCTCCGTTTTCAATATAATAGGCTCTGCGGGATATATTTATGCAATAAATATCCTTGCCGCCATTCCCAACGAAATGATACCCAAACAGTACACCGAGCCGCTGATATGGAGGATATACCCCGTCATATCGGTGACGGTGCTTGTTCTCGCCGCAGTGATAATGAACTATTTCTCCCCACAGCAGGAAGCAAAACGCGAAGCACGGAAAAAGGCGAAATATGAAGCCGAACTCCGTCCTCTCGAGGACGACGAGAAAATACTCTGAACGGCGTATCATCGTCTGTGCAAATTGTTGCCGTTTTTTTAATAAATTCGTCTATTTTGCGGATTGAATACGGTTACATAATGTGTTAAAATTATATTATATTTAAAGATGAATTGGAGATGGCGGTTTATGAGCGTAACAATAAAAGACGTTGCAAAGGCAGCAGGAGTTTCCGTGGCGACTGTGTCGAGAGTGCTGAACAATACCGCAACTGTGTCCGAAGCAACCACAGAGCTGGTCAATACCGCCATTAAGGAGCTGGGATACAGCCCCAATTTTCTCGGAAGAAATCTCCGCAAATGCGAGACAAATATGATACTGACGGTCATCCCATCAATAGAGCATACCTTCTACAACGATATCATAAGAGGTCTTCAGGACGCGGCAGCTCCCAATTATGATGTGCTCATCGCCACCACCAACGGCAATATCAATCTGGAGATACGTTTGCTGAACATGATATACAACAAGACTGTTGACGGCGCAGTTTTCCTGGGCACCCGCCTTGACGCAGCCACTATCAACAGTCTGAAGGACAAGTACAATATCGCTCTCTGCTGCGAGCGCGTTGAGGGAGCGGATATACTGACCGTTACCGTTGACGACTGTAAGGCAGGCTTTGACGCCGCAGAAGCTCTCATAAATGCAGGTCATAAGCGTATCGGTCTGATAAGCGCGGATAAGCTGGCTCCGTCCTCTATCGACCGCGAAAAGGGCTATCGTCTTGCACTGGAAAAACACGGCATTGAAATAGACGAGTCCCTTATCTTCCATGGCTCCTATGAATATTCCGACGGAATAAAGGGCTTCAATAAGCTGCTGGACCTCCCCGACCCTCCCACAGCGGTCTTCTGCATTTCCGACCTGCTTGCCATAGCTTCCATAAAGGCAGCGGAAGCCCGTGGTCTTACCGCAGGAAAGGACATTGATATCATGGGCTTTGACAACAGTCTCATGGCACGGGTATACACTCCCGGACTTACCACCATCGCACAGCCGGGCTATGACATGGGCTATCGTGTCATGAAATGCCTGCTGGACAATATGCTGAACAATGCGGAGCATACAGGGCATGTCATCATGGCGCATACCCTTATCAAGCGTGAATCTGCGCTTTGCGGAAAATAAAAAATAGGACGAACAGCGCTTGCTGTCCGTCTTTTTTATCGAAAGGAATAAATACCATGGAACAGAAAAAAATAGACCGTATCAACGAGCTTGCCCGCAAATCAAAGACAGCGGAGGGTCTCACCGACGAGGAAAAGACCGAACAGGCACAGCTTCGGCAGGAGTTCAGAGACGCTGTGAAAAGGAATCTGACCAGCCAGCTGGATAACATCGAATTCGTTGACAATCCGAAAAAATAACAGGAGATGTACTATGAATACAAGCTTTGAACTATTTGATATATACTCGCTGAAAACGCCCTGCTACGTCACCGACGAGGGGCTGCTGAGGAAGAATCTCGAAACGCTGAAATACGTCCGCGAGCGCACGGGCTGTAAGATACTCCTTGCGCAGAAGGCGTTTTCCATGTACGAGACCTATCCGCTTATCGCGGAATATCTGGACGGCACCACCGCCAGCGGACTTCACGAGGCAATGCTGGGCAGGGAATACATGGGAAACCGCGAGGTGCACGTATACTCCCCCGCATACCGTCCCGAGGAAATGGACAAGCTGACCGCCATCTGCGACCATATGGTGTTCAATTCCTGCGCTCAGTGGAGGAAATTCCGCGAAAAGGTGCAGTCCTGCGGAAGGGATATCAAGTGCGGGATACGCATAAACCCCGAATACTCCGAGATAGAGACGGATATATACAATCCCTGCTTCACGGGCTCCCGTCTCGGGACAACTCTCGAAAACTTCGACGAGACTGCCCTTGACGGCATAAGCGGACTTCATTTCCACACCATGTGCGAGCAGAACAGCGATACTCTCGAGCGGACGGTACACGCCGCCGAGGAAAAATTCGGGAAGTATTTCTCCCGTATGGAGTGGCTGAATTTCGGCGGAGGACATCATATCACCCGTCCCGATTACGACGTATATCGGCTGATAAAGGTGGTCGACTATGTACAGCAGAAGTACGGTGTGCAGATGTATCTTGAACCGGGCGAAGCTGTTGCGCTGAATGCGGGCTTCCTTGTGGCAGAGGTGCTGGACACCATGAAAAACGGCATGGATATTGCCATAATCGACGCGTCCGCAGCATGTCATATGCCCGATGTTCTGGAAATGCCCTATCGTCCGAATATCATCGGCTCGGGCAAGGCGGGAGAAAAGCCGTATACCTATCGCTTAGGCTCCGCCACTTGTCTGGCGGGGGATATTATCGGAGACTATTCCTTTGACGAGCCCCTGAAAGCGGGCGACAGACTGGTATTCTGCGATATGGCGATATATTCCATGTGCAAGAACAACACCTTCAACGGTATAAATCTCCCCGACATATACTTCAACACCCAAAACGGCATGAAGCACCTCAAAGCCTTTGGCTACGAAGATTTCAAGAGCCGCCTTTGATCAATTGACTATTATGCTGCACTGTACAGCAAAGCCCGGACCTCGGATATTTCCGAAGCTCGGGCTTAAATCATTTATTAGCTGCGCTTTCGTCGGAGGACTCGTCCTCGTCGGAGCCGCCCTTACCCTTTCAGAAGTTGGGGTAGTCCAGCATATGAGACAGCACTGCGATATTTGCCGCAGCCTCCACAACGGGAACGGCACGAACCGCAACACAGGGGTCGTGTCTGCCCTTGATAACGAGAGTCTCGTTTGTCATGGCGCTGTAGTCGATGGTCTCCTGGGGCTGTGCAATGGATGGTGTAGGCTTGAACGCCACGCGGAAAATGATAGGCATGCCGCTTGAAATGCCGCCTAAGATCCCGCCGTGATTGTTGGTCTTTGTCAGCACATGACCTCTTTCGTCCACGTAGAATTCATCATTGTTCTGGCTTCCCAGCATTTTTGCCGCTTCAAAGCCTGCGCCGAACTCTATGCCCTTTACAGCGGGAATTCCGAACACAAGGCTTGAAATTGTATTCTCCAGTCCGTCGAACATAGGCGAGCCTATCCCCGCAGGAACGTTAGTTACCGCACATTCAACAACGCCGCCCACGCTGTCAAGGCTCTGTCTTGCAAGGAGGATATCGTCCCTCATGCGCTGACCCTTCTTGTCGCTGATAGCGGGGAATATCTTATGCCGCAGATTGATTATCAGGTCACGGTCGATATTGCAGGGGTTGAACATGGTATCCTTGATGTTGTGGACCTGTGCGATATGAGTGCCCGTATAGATACCGCGGCGCTCCAGTATCTGTCCGCAGACAGCGCCCGCAAACACGATAGGCGCAGTAAGACGTCCCGAAAAATGACCGCCGCCGCGGACATCGTTAAATCCCCTGTAGCGGAGCGCGCCCGTATAATCAGCATGTCCGGGTCTTGCAAGCCTGGAGATATTGCCGTAATCCTGAGAATGAGTATCGGTATTGTTGATGAATGCCGCCAGCGGAGTGCCCGTGGTCCTGCCGTTGAGATAGCCCGACATGATATTGGGCATATCGTTTTCGCGGCGGGAGGTGGTGGTGCCGTCGGACTTGGGAGCGCGGCGTGCCATGAACTCGCGGATAGCGTCCACGTCGAGGGGCTCTCCCGGAGGAAGATTGTCGATGACCACGCCGATAGCGGGGCCGTGAGACTCACCGAAAACGGATATCGAAATATTGTGATTCCAGAATGATGACATATATTTTACATTCCTTTCTTATTCACTGAAGATCACTTCTCCGCCTAAGCTTCTGAAATCGTCAAAGAAGGACGGGTAGCTTTTGTTGACCGCTTCGCAGCCGATTATGGTGACGGGATTCAGAGAGCGGGTAGCCGCGATAGCTGCCGCCATAACGATGCGGTGATCATTGCAGGCGTCCACCGTTCCTCCCGTAAAGTGCTTGATAGGATAGATAGTAAGACTGTCCTCCCCCGCTTCCACCTGTCCGCCTATATTATTCAGTGCGTCGGCGATAGCTGTGAGACGGTCGCTTTCCTTAATGCGAAGCCGTGCGGCGTTGACTATCCTGCTGACTCCGTTGGTAAAGCTTCCGAGAACGGTCAGTATAGGCACCAGATCGGGGATATCCCCAACGTCTACGGTAAAGGGATTCATTGCCATTCCGCAGCTTCTGATGATGTTCATTATCTCCTTATCGCCCTGAATGCTGTCCTCGTTGAGGTTGTTCACGGTGATGACGGAGCCCATAGCATTTGCCACATAATAAAAGGCAGCCTGCGAATAATCGCCCTCCACAACAGCGTCGGAAGCAATGTATTTCTGATTGCCCTTGATAAGGAAGGCGGGATGATCTCCCAGCGACAGCTCGCGGATCTCTATGCCGAAATGCTGGAGGACGTCAATGGTCATATTGACGTAGGGAGCGGACTGGAGCGGAGAAGTGAGCCTGATGATGCTGTCCTCTTCGCAGAGAGGGAGCGCAAAAAGCAGACCCGTGATAAACTGTGAGGAAATATCACCCTCCAGATTATATTCGCCGCCCGACAGCCTTCCCGAGACAGAGAAGGGCATGGTGTTATTGTAATCGAAGGTCACGTCCTTACCCGCAAATTCGCGGACATAGGGGGTTATCGGTCTTTCGGGGAGCTTGCCTCTTCCGCGGAAGGTGGAAGCAGTTCCGAGCGCCGCCGCAATGGGGATGATGAACCGAAGAGTAGAGCCGCTTTCGCAGCAGTCGATATCGGCGGAAACGGGACGGCTTTCGCACGAGAAAATGCCCTTGACGGTGAGCTCGGAGCCGTTTTTCGAAATTTCCGCACCCAGAGCGGTCATAGCGTCCACCGTAGCCGAGATATCCTTTGAATCGGTAACGTTCCTGATGACCGACACGCCGTCCGAAAGAGCTGCGGCGATCAAATATCTGTGGGATAAGCTTTTCGAGGACGGAGCATTGACAATTCCTTGAAGTCGTGTGGGAATTATTTTTGCGTTCATAAGATGATCCTTTCGGTCATGCGGTCAGACCGCATACTTTTTCTTTTTTTCACAGAGGAAGATATATCAGCCGATAAACTGCATAAATTCGTCTATCGACATTTTCACAGCAGAAGACTTTCCGCATTCTGAACAGATGATTATGTAAATGCTGCCGCCCGCTCTCTTCTTGTCGTTAAGGCAGGCGTCCGCCAGCTTTGATACGGGGATATCGGTGCTGAAGGGCAGCTCATAGCGCTTAAGGCAGGCAGTGAGCTTGTCGAGAGTACCGTCTGCGCATAAGTCTTTATTCTCGGCGCGTCCGGTGATAAGCGCCATGCCTACGGCAACAGCCCGTCCGTGGGAGATACCCGTGTAATTATAATGCTGTTCCACGGAGTGACCCAGCGTATGTCCGAAATTCAGCAGCATTCTTTCGCCCTTGTCGAACTCGTCGGCCTCGACCACGTCCCGCTTTATGGAAACGCAGCGGGTGATGATATCCTCCAGGATATTTTTAATGCTGTCTATGTCGTTCCCGGAAAGAATGTCAAAAAGCTCCGAGGACTTTATCATGCCGTACTTGACCACCTCGCCCATGCCGTCGATGAAGAAATCGCGGGGCAGAGTATCAAGCGCTGCAATATCGCAGAGCACCAGCTTAGGCTGCTTGAAGGCACCCACAAGATTTTTTCCGCAGGGCAGGTCGATAGCGGTCTTTCCGCCCACGGAGGAATCCACCTGCGCCAGCAGCGACGTAGGCACCTGTACATAGTCCAGACCTCTTAAATAGGTAGCTGCGGCGTAGCCTGTGATATCGCCCACAACGCCGCCGCCCAGAGCTATAAGGCAGTCGGAGCGGGTGATGTGATTTTCCGTGAGGAACATATAAATGTCATTCAGCACGGCGGAGCATTTCGAAGCCTCGCCGTGAGGGAACACGAACCTGCACACTTCAAAGCCCTGTTCCTTCAGAGACTTTTCAACGATATCGCCGTACAGCTTATCAACGTTGTCGTCGGATACGACGGCAAAGCTTTTTGCGGCGGTGACTTTTTTTATGTACTCTCCGCAGGAAGCTATAAGACCCCGTCCGATAACGACGTCATAGCTCTGCGAAGCCTTTACGCTAACTATGTTCATTTCAGGTGCTCCAATCAGTTCAGTATGTGATATCGCATTCGGGCAGAGCCTCGGCAAGACCCTCTGTCGGCGCGCCCGTATCGGTTATCCACAGCTTTTTCAGCTCGGTCAGCTCGTACACAGGGGAGAGATCCTCAATGGGATTGCCGGACAGCCTGAGCCAGCCCAGATTTTTCATCTCGCCTACCACGGAGATATCGGAGATATTATTGTTCTCGGCGTATATCTCGGTGGTCTCGGTCATTCTCCACAGGGGATTTATATCGGAAATGCGGTTGTTCTGGACATGTATCCTGTCAATGAGGGACATATTGCCCAGTGCGGAGATATCCTCTATCTCGTTGTCGTTGAGCTTTAAAAGCCGCATGGACGTCATTCCCGAAAGAGCGGAGATATCCGAGATATGGTTGTGGGACAGGTCGAGGTTGGTTATCTCCGTAAGCCCCGCAAGAGGGGTGATATCGGAAATGTTGTTGCTGCGCAGATAGAGGGTCTGCAGATTGACCAGTCCTTCAAGAGGCGTAAGATCGCTGATATCGTTCTTGAAAACGGTCAGCGAGGTAAGCTCGGTAAGACCCATGAGCGGCGACAGGTCGGTGATGTCGTTCTCGTAGATCTGAAGCTCTCTCAGATCGAACAGATAGCGCAGATCTGCGATATCCTCATCGGTAAGACCCTTTGCGTTAAGGGTAAGGCTGGTGATATCGGTGGAGAACTCCACACCCTTGATAGTAATGTAAGCGGGACGGTCTGCGATATTTTCCTCCTTAGCGGAGACAGCCGCCTGAACAGCGGGATTATCGCTGTTCTTAAAGAAATCCTCCTTGGATTTGGGAGTCATCTTAACGGAAAATTCGGTAACCTCCGTCTCCTCGGAAACGGAGGTCTCGCCGCCCTCTTCGCCCTCCTCGGAGGAGTCGTCCTTTCCTGCGCAGGACGAAAGCGAGAGCGTAACAGCCGCCGCCATGATAAGGACGAGAACGCTCCGCAGAAATGATCTTTTCTTCGCAAAAGCACTGTTTTCAACCATTTTATCACATCCGGAAATATAAAATACACTGCCTGTTATCGGCAATACAAAATAATCTATCATATATTATACACTATTAACAATAATATGTCAAGGGATTTGTCATCAAGTTTTTTTGATATATCACATATATATCACATAAAAAGAATGGCGAAACAGGTTGACATATTTAATAAAAACTGAAATTACAGCAAAAAACAGTGAACGACAGCCCCCCGCCGTTCACTGTACCTTTTCTTTTTGATGTATTGAGAGCATTATTTTGCCATGTCGGAGATCTGCATGAAAAGCTCAAAAATATCCTCTCCCGATGTGCCAAGCGCCCTGACGGACAGTCCCCTTTCGGTGCGGGAGCAGGCGGAGGACAGCTTATCTGCGTGCTTTTCGCATTCGGCGCAGATATCTCCGCACAGCTTATCCCTGTCGGAGGAATATACATACAATATCCCCGTATGAGTAAAGCCCTCGAAGAAGCCAAGCCCTCTCACGGGGAGTTTTTTCGGCTCTATAAGGGTGTTGTCGATGAAGTCCGCTCTGCCGTCTATGCGTATCTCGGTGCGGGAGGAAAACCGCTCCAGCGCAAATTCCTCGCCCATGGCAGTCCGCCCGCAGCAGTATATCTCCCCGAAAACAAGCCGCGAATCGCTGCGGATATCCACATTATTGACCGCCCTGTGAACGCACCCGCCGAAGGTCATAACAGGGTGTGGCAGATATTTCAGACAGGCACCCGCTCCCACCGAGATATCCACCCTCTGTGCGGAGCTGCCGCCGTCGGTGTCAAACAGCTTCTGATAGCCCTGGTCGGTGAAATGCACATCGCAGCCCTCGCCGATGTAAAGGCTGATATGATGACTGTCCCCCGCCAGAACCCCCGCCGCCGCGCACATTGAGATGAACTTCGCCGTATTTTCCTCGTAAAAGGGAGAGTACAGCTTGAATGGCGGCGTGAAGAAGATATCCTCCGCCACAGTCTTTCCATGTGACAGCGAGACCACAAGTCTCAGCTCGCCGTTCATTTCAGGTCCTCGAACAACACGGCTGTCTTTATCCAGTCAATGACTCTGTCCACGCCCTCGCGGCTCATAAGATTCGTAAACAGAAACGGTCTGTCTCCCCGCATGCGGCGGGAATCACTTGCCATTACTTCAAGGGAAGCTCCCACCATGGGCGCAAGGTCGGTCTTGTTTATCACCAGCAGATCGGAGCGGGTCACTCCGGGACCGCCCTTACGGGGTATCTTTTCTCCCTGCGCCACGTCGATCACATAAATGGACGCGTCGGCAAGATCGGGCGAAAATGTGGCGGACAGATTATCTCCGCCGCTTTCAATGAAAATTATCTGCACATCGGGGAATTTTTCAGCAAGTCCCTCAACCGCTTCAAGATTCATGGAGCAGTCCTCGCGGATAGCCGTGTGAGGACACCCTCCCGTTTCCACGCCCACTATCCTTTCGGCGGGCAGACAGGAATTCTTGATGAGAAACTCCGCGTCCTCCTTAGTGTAGATATCGTTGGTGACCACGCAGATGCTGTATTCCGCGGACATTTCCCTTGTAAGTCTTTCAATGAGCGCGGTCTTTCCCGAACCCACGGGACCGCCCACGCCGATCTTCACATAGCTCATTGTACTGTCCTCCTAACTCATGTACTGACGGGAGTAGAGCTGCTCATGCTCCATAGCCCGCAGGTCGGAGCCTGCTCCGCATATGCCGATATCGTCCATTGTCACAGTCAGCGCAGTATCTGCCGCTTGCTCTATCCCGCCGAAGCTTTCGGACAGGATACGCTGTCCCTCCAGCTGACTTAAGGGCACCAACTTCACGCAGTTGGTGACTATCGCAGAGCATATCGAATATCCGTACACCCGAAGCGCCTGTCCGATATCCGTCCCAACATCGGACATGTAAAGCCCGTATGCAATAGGCTGATGCCCCGCACATTCTCCCCTTTTCACAAGGCGTATGTACTTCTCGAGCCGAGGGGTATCTCCGCCCATATTTTCACGCACCCTGAAAAATCTGCCCACCGTTTTTTTCGAGCCCGAGCGTATCTCCTCGGGGGCTTTGCAGGCAGTGTATATCTCGTCCAGCCGCCGCACATCACAGCCGCCGTATGCCAGAACAGCCGCTCCCAGCTCATTATAGGGCAGCACCGACAGATAATATCCGAGATACTCCGACAGTCCGCGGGGCGATGTGATGATATCCTTCTGCACATAGGTCTCCAGCCCGTTCGAGAGGGTGAACGCTCCCACGGGGAACAGGCTGTCGCATATCTGCAGAATGTTCAGCAGTCCCATGCTATCCATGGTGATGATGCTCATGTCCGTGGACTTTGCATACGATGTGACCGCCGAAGCTGCCCACGGTCCGTCCGCAGGAAAAGCCTAAGTTTTTCAGATGCTGTTCGGTGGGACCGTCGTATGGGATAAGCACCTTATCCGCCGATATTTTCAGCGGCAGATGACGGTTCCCTATCTCAAAGCATACCCTGCCCATTTCCTCCATGGACGAGACCTTTACCTCCGTCAGCTCGCATTCGGCGATCGTCACTGCAATGCAGACCTCGTTATCAAGATAAAGTATATCCCCGTCCCGAAGCTTTTCTCCCACGGCGATGCCGATATCTCTGCCGCCCGATGTGGTCTTGCGCAGGCGCTTGCCGTCCGCTTCGAACCATTCCAGCTCCACAGTATCGACAGGAACACCCACCTTATCGCTGTGAATATTTCCAAGAATTTTTTCCGCTATCATAACGTCCTCCGAATATCAGAACATAAAATATCTCTGTGCCAGAGCAAGCTCCGAGAATGGCTCGCAGGTGATAAGCCCGCCGTCAACCGTGACGGTGTAGGTCTCGGGGTCAACTCTGATATCGCCGCACCTGTCGTTGAAGCGCATATCCGCTTTGGTGATGCTGCGGCAGTTCTTCACGGGCAGCACCTGCCTTTTCAGTCCCAGAGCCGCACGGATATTGTTTTCGTAAGCGCTTTTCGAAACGAATGTTATACAGCTCGAAGAGAGCGCCCGTCCGTGAGCGCCGAACATATCGGTGTAGACCACGGGCTGCGGTGTGGGAATAGACGCATTCGCGTCGCCCATTTTCGAAGCGAAGATAAAGCCGCTTTTAATTATCATCTCGGGCTTTGCGCCGAAGAACGCAGGGCTCCACAGCACAAGGTCTGCTATCTTTCCCACTTCGACAGAGCCCACATACTCGGATATGCCGTGAGTTATCGCAGGATTTATCGTGTATTTGGAGATGAAGCGCTTTATCCTGAAATTGTCATTTCTGTCCGTATCCTCGGGAAGAGCGCCCCGCTGCTTTTTCATCTTGTCGGCGGTCTGCCATGTGCGGGTGATGACCTCCCCTACCCGTCCCATAGCCTGGGAATCGCTGCTCATCATGGAGAATATGCCCATATCATGGAGCACGTCCTCGGCGGCTATCGTCTCGGGACGTATCCTCGAATCCGCAAAGGCGATGTCCTCGGGGACATTCTTGTCCAGATGATGACATACCATGAGCATATCAAGATGCTCGTCCAGCGTATTCCTCGTGTAGGGCATGGTGGGGTTCGTTGACGAGGGCAGCACGTTCGGAAAAGCCGCCGCCCTGATGATATCGGGTGCATGACCCCCTCCCGCACCCTCGGTGTGATAGGTGTGGATAGTCCTGCCCCTGAAGGCGGCGATGGTGTCCTCCACGAAGCCGCCCTCGTTGAGAGTATCGGTGTGGATAGCCACCTGAACGTCATACCTGTCCGCCACGGTCAGCGCACAGTCGATAACGTCGGGAGTAGCTCCCCAGTCCTCGTGTATTTTCAGTCCAATGCAGCCAGCCTGTATCTGTTCTTCGGCGGCATGGATATCGCTGCAGTTGCCCTTGCTTAAGAAGCCCAGATTCATGGGCAGATCCTCTGCGGCTTCAAGCATTCTGTGAACGTTGAATTCGCCGGGAGTGCAGGTAGTGGCATTGGTACCGTCGGCAGGACCCGTGCCGCCGCCTATCATGGTAGTAATACCGCTGTAAAGTGCGGTGCGTATCTGCGTGGGGGAGATGAAGTGGATATGAGTATCTATTCCACCCGCAGTGAGGATTAGTCCCTCTCCCGCGATTGCTTCGGTGGAAGCGCCTATCACCATGCCCGGTGTGACCCCGTTCATGATGTCGGGATTGCCCGCCTTGCCTATGCCTGCTATTTTCCCGTCCTTTATGCCCACGTCCGCCTTTATGATGCCCGTGCAGTCGATTATGAGCGCGTTTGTGATGACCGTATCGAGACAGTCGTCATCAGCGGCCTTGCAGGACTGACCCATTCCGTCGCGGAGAGATTTTCCTCCGCCGAATTTCGCCTCGTCGCCGTGGACGGTCAGGTCATTTTCCACCTCGGCGATAAGGGAAGTATCGCCCAGCCGCACTCTGTCCCCCACAGTGGGACCGTACATATCGCAGTATGCCTTCTTCGATATACTTATCATAGTCACACTCCTTTGAAGCCCAGAGCCTTCGCCTTCTCAAAGGCTGCCGCTCTCACGTCGGGGTCATCCATTTTTCCGTTTACCAGTCCATTCAGACCATATCCTACGCGGTCTCCGCCAATGGGGATAAGACGCACCGTCTTTTTCTCACCGGGCTCAAATCGTACAGCCGTGCCCGAGGGGATATCAAGTCTCATGCCGTAGGCTGCCTTTCGGTCGAAATCCAGAGCCTTGTTCAGTTCAAAGAAGTGGAAATGAGAGCCTGCCTGAATGGGACGGTCGCCCGTGTTTGCCACGGTGAGCTCAACAGACTCGGTGCCCTCGTTCAGCGTGATATCGCCCTCGTCTATAAGAAATTCGCCGGGAACGCACCTGCCGTTTCCCTTAATGGGATCGTGCACGGTGACCAGCTTCGTGCCGTCGGGCATGGTGGATTCTATCTGTATCTCATGTATCATTTCGGGAACGCCGTCCATTACGTCGTCGGCGGTGAGCAGCTTTGTGCCGTAATTCATAAGCTCCGCGGCGGACATGCCCTCCCGTGCCCTTTCCATGACCTCCATACTGATGTAAGCCACAGCTTCGGGGTAGTTGAGCTTGAGTCCCCGTTCCTTTCTGTCCTTGGCAAGCAGTCCCGCATAGTGGAGCATAAGCTTGTCCTGTTCTCTCGGAACCAGTCTCATAGTATATTCCTCCGATCATCCCGCCCTGCGCCGCGGACGATATTGCAGGGGTCCTTTATCATCAGAACAGCCGTCCAGACGATAAGTCCGAGAACCACTGCGCACACTCCGAGAAACGCGTCGTTGAGCATATCCGCTGCAGCGGGCAGGAAAAACTCCGAACCCATTTCCGCATATTCAAATACAGCGTCCACCAGCCACATAAGGGAAGCTCCCCAGTACATATAGCACAGCAGACCTATCTTCATCATGCGTGCATTTTCGCCGGTATACCATATGACAGCGGAGACCACTGCCGCAATAAATGTGATAAGCAAAGTCATACCGAATCCTCCCCTGTCTTTTCAGTGACGGAGCGTCTGCGGAGGATATCCTCGCCCACAGTAAGCGACGCCCAGAACACCGTCACAAGCAGAGCCATGCACACGCCCGCAGTCGCCATTTCATGGATAACGACCGACATAGCCTCGGGATCGCCCGCCGCCGTCAGGAACGGGAATACGGGAGATATCTCACCGTGCCAGAGATGCTCAAAGGCAAGGAGTCCCGAGCCTCCCCACAGAAAGCCCGACAGTCTGCCCAGCTTATGAGAGAGCGTTATCTTATCGGAATTGTCGGAAACGGTCTCCGACTTTGCCTCATGAGTTTTTACAGCCTTTGCAATTACAGTAGTTACGACAGCCTCTGCTGCGGGTACTAAAAAACAAGCCATATTTATCCTTCCTTTCAGAAAACATAAGGGCGCTCCTGCCTTACGGTAAGAGCGCCCTTGCTTTTTATCACGCTGTCATTATACCATATCGGAGCGGATATTTCAAGAGTCCCCTGCCTGAAAAAATCAGAGATTTCCCATAAAATTTCAGATATTTTCGAAAAGCTCTCTTCGGATTTTGTTCATCAAATATTTATCCTATATCATTGAAATTTATGCTCTGTTGTGGTAACATATTAAAAAAGCAACGGCGCTGTGTATCGGTCATACGACTGCACTGCGCCGCTGCTTTTCTTTTTTCGGGAGGGATAATCATGCCGAAGCGCGCTTTGCATAAAAAAGAAAAGATTTTCAACAGCAAACGGATATACTCCGTTTCAGCGCTGATGTTCATAGCTGTTGCGGTGATAATGTTCATCAGCAGCCGCTATATGAACAGCTGCGTGGAGCGGGAGGCTCAGGCGGAGCAGAATAGGACGGAGCTTTCCGCTCTGGGTGAAGCCCTTGCGGACGCGTCGGACTATCTTACCGACGAAGCGCGGAAATTCTCCGTCACGGGCAATATCGAGCATCTGTACAACTACTGGTTCGAGGTCAAAGATAAAATGACAAGGGATAACGTCATAGAAAAGCTTTCCTCCTATGACCCGCCCGAAAACGAGCGGAAGCTGCTGTCGGAAGCGAAAAGCTACTCCGACGAGCTTATCAAGACCGAGACCGTCTCCATGAAGCTTATGCTTGAAGCCCGCGGAATGACTGCTGCGGAGCTCACCTATGATGAAAAGCTCTGCGAATACGTAAAGGCTGTGGAGGAATGTGCGCTCCCCGCGGAATACGAGAGCCTTTCCCCCGAGGAAAAGTCGGCAAAGTCCCGTGAGATACT
The DNA here is from genome assembly GCA_022768245.1 of Oscillospiraceae bacterium. Classification (GTDB taxonomy): domain Bacteria; phylum Bacillota; class Clostridia; order Oscillospirales; family Ruminococcaceae; genus RGIG4694. The sequence continues at coordinate 39,776 of JALEMR010000005.1, read as the reverse complement.
CTACGACAGCTTCTACAGCGATTCTAAGGACCTTATCATGTCGCCCATCGAGGATTTTCAGACCGTCCTCGCAAAGCGGCTGGACGACGAAGTAAGTCAGGCGGCAAAGGGACGAAGCTTCGCGTCATATGTCCAGCTTGCCTGTTCGGCGGCGGTGCTTGCGCTGATAGCAGTGCTGCTTATCGGACTGAATTCGCTGTACATCAAGCCGCTGAACAGATACTCAAAGGAGCTTTCCCGCGCGGAAAAGGAGAAGGATTTCTCCGACAGCGACTTCTCGCAGATACGGGTCACTCCCGAGGGCGCATATGAGCTTTACCGCTTCGGGGAGAAATTCAACCGTCTTTCCCTGATACTCAACCGGGAGCTGAAGCGCCGCACCGAAGCGGAGCAGGCAATGCGCACCGCAAGGGACGAGGCGGACAGCGCCAACGCCGCAAAAAGCATATTCTTCGCAAATATGAGCCATGAGCTGCGCACACCTTTGAATGCTATCACGGGCTATCTGTATCTCCTTGAAAAAACGCCCCTTGACGACAGGCAGAAAAAATACTGCCGCAGCATCGAGATATCCTCGGAGAATCTGCTGGGGCTGATAAATAATGTGCTTGACTTTTCGAAGATAGAGTCGGGAAAAATGCAGCTTGAATGTACGGATTTCGACCTAACAGAGCTTCTCGACGACGTCTGCGGGATAATGGAAAACAATGCGGCGCAGAAAGGGATAGCGCTTATCCCCGATTTTTCGGGAGATATCCCATTATATGTGAAGGGCGACCCCCTGCGGCTGCGGCAGGTGCTGATAAACCTTATCGGGAACGGATTGAAATTCACCTCTCACGGGAGCGTGACTCTGTCGGCGGAATATCTGGGCGATGAGGACGGAAAAGCGCTGATGAGCTTTTCCGTAACCGATACGGGGATAGGCATTGCCGCGGAGAATATACCCAAGATATTCGAGCCCTTCGTCCAGACAGACGCGGGAGTTACCCGAAAATACGGCGGCACGGGACTGGGTCTGCCCATATCCCGGAGTATCGTGCAGAACGCAAGCTGCGGGAAGTACGGTATAGAAGTCACCTCGGAAGAGGGAAAGGGCTCGCGGTTCAGCTTTAAAATGGAGTTTGAATACGGCAGCCGCTCCGAGGACAGCATTGAAGCGGAAAGCGCCGTCCCCTTTGACGGCGAGGTGCATATTCTGCTGGTGGACGACAACATCGTAAATCTGGATATAGAACAGGAGATACTGCGCATGTACGGCGCGGAGGTCATCACCGCAGACTGCGGCGAGAAGGCGGTGGAATGCGCAGAGCAGACCGCGCCTGACCTGATATTCCTGGACCTGCATATGCCCGACATGGACGGGTACGAGACCGCCCGCTGCATAAGGCGGATAAAACCCTGCCGATTCACGCCTATCATCGCTCTTACTGCGGACGTGGTCTCGGGCGTTTCCGAAAAGGTCCGAGCCGCAGGAATGAACGACTACATTTCCAAGCCCTTCGACCCCGAGCGGCTCCGCGAGCTTATCGGGGAGTATCTCGGCATCGCGGCGGAGACTCCCGACCTGCTGTACACGGGAGTAAGCTCCGCCTTTGACAGCAGGCGCTGCCTCGAAGAGCTGGGAGGAAATATGAACGTGCTCGTCAGGTCTGTCAGAAGATTTCTCCGTAACAACGAGCACACCTGCGAACAGCTCAAAATACACATCGGAAACGGGAACTATCCCATCGCGCGGCGTATTCTCCACGACGTATCGGGCGTATCGGGGAATCTGCGGTGCATGCCCCTTTACGAAGCCTCGCAGGCGCTCCTTGCCGAGCTTCATTCGGGCAGACATGACAGCGACGAGAAGTTTTATCGTGCCTTTGAAGAAGCAGCCGATGAAATGCAGGGATTCCTGAAGATAAACGATATCCGTGACAGTGCGGGCGATGATATACCCTTTGAGGAGAAGCTGAAAAAGCTGCTGAAGCTGTGCGGAGATTATGACATCTCGGCGGCGGAGTATTTCGGCGAGAACCGCTCCGCTTTCAGAAATAATCTTGACAGGGAGAAATTCCGCCGCGTCGAAGAGCTTGCGGAGCGATACGACTTTGCGGGCATAGTCAAGGAATTTACGGAACAGGAGGAATGATGTATGTACAATATACTGCTTGTGGAGGACGACCCCGCCATGCGGTTCCTCTATTCAAAGATGAAGGTCTGGAGCGAGTGCGGCTTCAGAATAGCAAGGGAGGTCTCAAACGGAAAGGACGCTCTCGAAGTGCTGGGCAGGGAGAAATTCGACCTGATAGTGACCGATATAAGAATGCCCTTCGTTGACGGGATAGAACTGCTTCGGGAGATAAAAAAGCGCGGGACAGACGTGTGCGTCATCTTTGTCAGCTCCTACGACGAGTTTGAATATGCGCGGCAGGGGCTTATCCTCGGAGCCTTCGACTACATACTAAAGCCCGTGGACGAGAAAAAGCTGGAAGCTGTACTGGAGCGCACGGCACAGTGCATATCCGAAAAAGCGGCATCTTCAGGGATATCGTCCAGCGTTGCGGCGGCTCTGCGGTACATCGGAAAGACCGGCGACGAAAACAGCTTTGTCAGACAGATATGCGAATACTTTTCGGAAAACCGCAGCGAGATCGTCACAATGGACGAAGCGGCGGAGCATTTCAGCTTCAACAAGGACTATTTCGGCAAGCTTTTCAAGCAGAACATGGGCGTAACGTTCAATTATTTTTCCTCCGCAGTAAAGGTTGAGTACGCCAAGGAGCTGCTCGCCACGGGAAACTATAAGACCTATCAGGTAAGCGAAAAGCTGGGCTATTCCTCCCCCGACTACTTCACCCGCATCTTCAAGGAAATGACCGGCAAGACACCGTCGCAGTACAGGCAGCAGCTGTCATCGAACAGCTAATAGCTATTAGGGATCAACTATAAGCTTTTATTTCTAATCGCTAATTGCTAAACGCTATTGGCTAATTTTTATAGGCTTTTCTCTGCTTTTTGGTGTGTTCATTTCCGATTTTGTGCGGTATAATAAAAGCATGAAAACGGAGGTGAGAACCGATGGAAAATTACGTTATCACTATCGCACGAGGCTTCGGCAGCGGCGGAAAGCAGATAGGTCTGGACCTGTCAAAAAGACTGGGCATCCCCTGCTATGAGAGCCAGATACTTAACATGGCTTCCAACTACAGCGGGATAAATAAGGATCTGTTCTTTCAGGTGGACGAAAAGCTGAGAGGCTATCATCTGATAAAGCGCCTTATGAAGGCTCCCGCCAGCGACGATATCGTCGAGCCTACCGAGCGCAGCTTTATTTCCGATGTGAACCTGTACAATATCCAGGCGAAGATAATCAAGGAGCTGGGTAAGAACCAGTCCTGCATAATCATCGGAAAATGTGCGAATCATCTGCTTCGGGACTATGACAATGTTGTCAGCGTGTATATCGAAGCTCCCCGCGCATACTGCGTGAAGTCGGTCATCGAACGGCTGGGAGTCACCGAGGACGAGGCTCACAAGATGATCTATCAGACCGACAAGTACCGCGCCGATTATTACAAGTACTACACGGGCGGCGAGGTCTGGACAAATCCCGTGCTTTACGACATGACCCTCAATTCCGACAGGATAGGCAGAGAAAAATGCGCCGAGCTGATAATCCAATATCTCAAGATCAAGCTGGGCGACGATATCCTCGAAAAGAAGGGTACTGCCGAAAATGATAAGGCTCTGGAGCAGCTGGGCTTCAAATAATTGAACGACAAAGCAGTCGGTAATGCCATATCCTTGGCATAGCCGATTTTTTTTGTGAAAAAGAGAAAAGTAACGGAGGAAAAGCTTATGAAAAAGTCAAAATTCAGAAGGGCTCTCGCGGTGCTGTCCGCAGCGGCTCTCACAGCCACATTCACCGCAGGCTGCGGCAAGGAGGACGATTCCGCAGATACCGTCAAGGTGGGACTTCTCCACTCGCTGACAGGCTCCATGGCCATCAGTGAAAAGTCCGTCCGCGACGCAGAGGTCCTCGCTATCGAGGAGATCAACGCGGCAGGCGGCGTTAACGGCAAGCAGATCGTATACGTTGAGGAGGACGGCGCTTCCGAGCCCTCCACCTTCGCCACAAAGGCTGAAAAGCTCGTAGACAGCGAGGGCGTGGCAACGATCTTCGGCTGCTGGACATCATCGTCAAGAAAGGCTGTAAAGCCTATCGTCGAGGAATATGACGCCCTGCTCTGGTACCCCGTTCAGTATGAGGGCATGGAAAGCTCCTCCAACATCGTGTATACGGGTGCCGCTCCCAATCAGCAGATTGTTCCCGCTATCGACTATCTCATCGAACAGGGCTATACGAAATTCTTCCTGCTGGGCTCGGACTACGTGTTCCCCAGAACTGCAAACATGATAATCAATGCGCAGGTCGCAAATGCGGGACTTGAAGTGGTCGGCGAGGAATACGCCGATATGGACCAGACCGACTTCGCGGCTATCATCGCAAAGATAGAAGCCGCACAGCCCGATGTAATCATCAACACCCTCAACGGTACGGGCAACGTTTCCTTCTTCAAGCAGATGAGCGAGAAAAACTACACCAGCAAGGAATACATGACCATGTCCTTCTCCATTGCGGAAGAGGAAGTAGCAACTATCGGCTCGGATATCCTCCAGGGACATATGGTATCGTGGAACTACTATCAGACCACCGATACCGCAAAGAACTCGGAATTTGTATCGGCATACAAGGAAAAATACGGCGAGGACCGCGTGACCTCCGACCCTGCCGAGGCTGCATACGACGCAGTATATCTCTGGAAGGCAGCCTGTGAAAAGGCAGGCAGCTTCGAGGTGGACGATGTTATCGCAGCTATCGAAGCAGGTGATATCTCCTACGACGCTCCCGAGGGCATGGTAACGATCAAGGGCGACAATCATCACCTTGTAAAGCCCGTAAGGATAGGTCAGGTAGGCGCTGACGGTCTTATCAATGAGATATTCTCCACCGACCCCGTTGACCCCGACCCCTATCTTTCCACCTACGACTGGGCAGTCAAGGCAGGCATCCAGCCCCTTGAATGATCGCAACGGATAAACGAATACTTCCGGATATTGCGCGGCAGAAATATATACCGCGCAATATTTGGGATAAAAGGAGTGTTTTTATGGCTCAGTTTGTAAATACGCTGTTCAACGGATTAAGTCTGAGCTCTATCATACTGCTGACGTCGCTGGGACTTGCCATAACCTTCGGACTTATGAGGGTCATCAATATGGCTCACGGCGAATTCGTGATGATAGGCGCTTACACCACTTACGTCGTGCAGGAGATATTCAAAAGCGTTTTCCCCGAAAGCATGCGGGACATATACTATTTTGCCGCTATCCCCGCGGCATTTGCAGTGACCTTTCTGCTGGGTAGCCTGCTGGAGCGGTTCGTTATCCAAAGGCTGTACGGACGTGAGATAGACAGTCTCCTTGCCACTTGGGGAATAAGCCTGATATTACAGCAGGCGGCAAGAAGCATCTTCGGCACACAGGGCGTAAACGTCACCGCTCCCTCCTTTTTAAACGGCGGAGCGACTGTGGGCGGCTGTACCTTCTCATATAACCGCCTGTTCATCATCTTCATGGTAGCGCTCTGTCTGCTGCTGGTGTGGTTCATCATGTACAAGTCCAACTTCGGCAAGCAGATGCGCGCCGTAATGCAGAACCGCACAATGGCACAGTGCATGGGCATAAATTCCCGCAGAGTGGACAACATCACCTTTGCCATAGGCTCGGGACTTGCAGGCATAGCGGGCTGCTCGGTAGCGCTTTTAGGCTCCATTGATTCCACCGTAGGACAGAGCTACATCGTGAACTCGTTCATGGCAGTAGTCCTCGGCGGAGTAGGCAAGCTTTCGGGAACTGTCATCGGCTCGGCTATCATCGGCTCGGCAAGCATTTTCACGGAAAACTACACCTCCTCCACCATTGCAAAGGCTATCGTTCTGCTTATCGTGATAGTATTCCTGCAGAAGCGTCCGCAGGGTCTGTTCGTGATAAAGAGCAGAAACCTCGACGAATGAGAAAGGAGATATCGCTATGAAATTATTGAAAAAACAGGGCGACAATATCTGCTTTGCGGTGATCGTGATAATACTCGCTCTGATGCCCGTTTTTCTGAAAGCGGGACTGCTGAGCGGCTCATCGACGGTGCTTTTTCTCGGCAAGTGTATCTCCTTTGCTATCGTTGCGATAGGACTTGACCTTATCTGGGGATATACGGGCATTTTAAGCCTCGGCCACGGACTGTATTTCGCGCTGGGCGGCTATGCCATGGCAATGTATCTGAAATTACAGGAAACAGGCGGCAAGATAACCGACTTCATGCACGTAGGCGGTCTGGAGGAGCTGCCCCTCATCTGGAAGCCCTTCAATTCCTTCCCGCTGACCCTTATCCTGATAGTCCTCGTACCCGCGCTGGCGGCGTACATCATCGGATATTTCATCTTCAAGAACCGCGTAAAGGGCGTATATTTCTCGATAATCTCACAGGCGCTCACATGGGCGGCGTATTCCATATTCATCGCGCTTTCCCCCTACACCAACGGCAACGTGGGAATCACCGAGATCAAGACTATCTTCGGAAGCATCAAGGGCGAAGCTCATCAGGCGGAGATGTTCAAGCTTTTCTATCTTGCGCTGATAATACTGGTGCTTATCTACGCACTGGCGAAATTCCTCGTCAGCCGCAAGTTCGGCAAGCTGCTCATCGCTATCCGCGACGGCGAGAACAGAACCTATTTCTCGGGCTATAAGGTAAGCGCCTACAAGACGTTCATCTACGTGCTTTCCGCCGTTATCGCAGGCATTGCGGGAGCGGTATTCGTAAACTTCAACGGCAGCATAACTCCCTCGCAGATGACTATCTCCTATTCGATAACCATGGTCATCTGGGTAGCTGTCGGCGGAAGAGGCACTATCATCGGCGCAGTTATCGGAGCGTTCCTCATCAACCTCTGCGAGTATAATTTAAGCTCGGGCAGCATGGTGGAGATATGGCAGTACATCATCGGCGCGGTATTCTGCGTAGTGATCATCTTCTTCAAGGGTGGCATAGTGGGAATTGTCAAGGAGCAGCTCCCCGCCCTTATCCGCAAAATCAAAGGCAAGCCCGCGGAAACAGCCGCAAAGGAGGTGTCCTGAATGAGCACTGAAAAGAGACCCGACGACTATGTTCTCGAAATAAATAATATCTCCGTATCCTTTGACGGATTTTACGCGCTGACCGACGTAAGAACGAAGGTCAGACGGAACACGGTGCACTTCTTCATCGGGCCCAACGGCGCAGGCAAGACCACTCTGCTGGACATCATCTGCGCAAAGACTAAGCCCACTGCGGGCACTGTCATGTTCTATCCCAAGGATAAAGAGCCTGTACGCCTTACGGGCATGAAGGAATACAAGATTGTGCAGGCAGGCGTGGGACGGAAATTCCAGGTGCCGTCGGTGTTCGTAAATCTGACCGTCACGGAAAATATGATACTCTCCCTGAAAGGTCACAAGGGCATACTCGATTCCATATTCCACACCCCCACAAAGGAGGAAATGGACAGCATACACAGCACCCTGAAACGGGTAGGTCTCGATGACCGCGCAGATGTCCGTGCGGGCAGTCTTGCCCACGGTCAGAAGCAGTGGCTGGAGATCGCCATGCAGCTGCTGCAGAAGCCCGAGATAATCATGCTGGACGAGCCCGCCGCAGGCATGAGCAAGCCCGAGACCTTCAAAACGGGTGAGATACTTAAGGAGATAAAAAAGGAATGTACCGTTATCGTCATTGAGCATGACATGGATTTCGTCAAGCAGGCGGCGGATATAGTGACCGTCCTCCACGAAGGGAAAATGCTCATGGAGGGCAGCATCAGCGACGTTCTCGCCGACAAGACGGTACAGGCGGTATATCTGGGAAGAGGAGGCGAATAAAATGCTCAGTCTGAAAAATGTGGATTCCTACTACGGCGAGAGCCGCGTCATCGAGGACCTTTCCTTTGATGTTCCCAAAGGAAAAATAGTGGGACTTATCGGCAGAAACGGCGTGGGAAAAAGCACCACTCTGAAAAGCATAATGGGCATAGTAAAAACTCCCAAGGGCGAGATGATATTCGACGGTGAGAACATCATCGGAAAGCCCGTATACGAGCGGGTAAAGCTGGGTATCGGATATGTGCCGCAGGGACGGGATATCTTCCCGCAGATGACGGTTCAGGAAAATCTTGAGCTGGGACTGCAGCCCTTAGGCGGAAAGGGAAAGATACCCGATTATCTCTTCGACCTGTTCCCTATCCTGCCGAAATTCGCAAAGCGCAGAGGGGGCGATCTTTCGGGCGGTCAGCAGCAGCAGCTTGCCATTGCCCGCGCTCTTGCCGCCGACCCGAAGATACTTATCCTCGACGAGCCTACCGAGGGCATACAGCCGTCAATTATCAAGGACATCGGCGCGGCGATCAAGAAGATAAACGACTGGAAGGGCATCACCGTGCTGCTGGTGGAGCAGTATCTTGATTTCGTCATGGAAAATACCGATATAGTAAACGTCATGGAAAAGGGCAGCATCGTTTTCAGCAGCCCTACCGCCGAAGCGGACGCCGCCGAGGTGCAGAGACTTATGACCGAATAGTTTCGGAAAGGAGGAGCGCAATGGAGCCTAAGGCGGATATCCTTATAGTTGACGACATTCCCGAGCATATCGCATTTTCGGGCGCTATACTGAAAAACGAGGGCTATAGGATACATGCCGTCACAAGCGGACAGGCTGCCCTTGATTTTCTCGGCAGCAGAAAGCCCGACCTTATCCTGCTGGATATAAAAATGGACGGAATGGACGGACTGGAGCTGTGCCGCAGGATAAAGTCGGACGGCAGACTATCCGACATACCCGTAATATTCCTGACCGCCGAAACGGACAGCGAGGTCATTAGACAGGGCTTCGAATGCGGCTGCTGCGATTATGTGGTAAAGCCCTTTATCCGCGAGGAATATCTGGCGAGAGTGAAGACTCACCTTGAAATATCTCGGAAAACACAAAGTCTGGAGGCTGCCAACAACGAGCTTAAGCTGTTCTGCTCCGCAGTCTCCCATGACCTGCGTTCTCCGCTGAACGTGATAAGCATGCTCATCGACACGCTGAAAAACGAGCTGGGAGACCACCCCGACGAGGAGGTCATACAGATAGCCGACATGATAAGCGACAAATCCCAAAAGCTTACCGTCATGATAGAGCGGCTGCTGAATTTCTCGAAGATGTGCAACATCACTCCCGAATATGAAACGCTTGAGCTTGAATCCATGATAAAAAGCATATTCGACGAGCAGCGCTCCGCAGAGCCCGACCGCAGCGTAAAGCTGATAATGGGCACTCTTCCGAGGATAACCGCCGACGGAGTACTTATCGACATGCTGCTGCGCAATCTCATATCAAACGCCTTCAAATTCACCCGTCCCCGCAAGAATGCGGTGATAACCGTCACCCATATCCCCGACGAGGAGTACAATATCATCTCCGTCAAGGATAACGGCGTGGGATTTGACATGGCGTACAGCGACAAGCTGTTCGGAATATTTCAGAGACTCCATACCGACGAGGAATTCGACGGAAGCGGCGTAGGGCTTGCCCTCGTTGACAGGATAATGCGCCGTCACGGCGGAAAGACCGAAGCATACGGCGAGGTGGACAAGGGCGCAGAGTTCAGATTATTCTTCCCTAAAATATAAAAAATCCCGGAGAAACGCACCTTCTCCGGGATTCTATATGTATTCCGATATATCATTCCAGCCGCCAGTCAATAGGCTCCATGCCGTGGGCGGCAAGAAATTCATTGCACTTTGAGAAATGCCTGCAGCCGAAATATCCGTTATACGCGGACAGCGGGCTCGGGTGCGCAGCCATAAGCACCAGATGTGCGGGATTTGTGATAAGCTCTCTTTTCCGCTTTGCGGGCGCTCCCCACAGCAGGAAAACCATGGGCTTTTCACGCTCGTTCAGCTTTTTTATCACATTGTCGGTGAATATCTCCCAGCCCATGCCCTTGTGGGAGTTAGCCTCTCCCCTGCGGACGGTTAGCACCGTGTTCAGGAGCAGCACGCCGTTTTCCGCCCATTTGGTCAATTCGCCGTGCTGTGCGGGGGGGATTCCCAGATCGTCGTAAAGCTCCTTGAAGATGTTCCTCAGGGACGGCGGAGCTTCCGTGCCCTTTTTCACCGAAAAGCAGAGCCCGTGAGCCTGTCCCGGCTCGTGATAGGGGTCCTGTCCTAAGATGACAGCCTTTACATCGCTGTAAGACGTGGTTTTCATGGCATTGAAGATGTTATACATATCGGGATATATCTCACGGGAAAAATACTCGGTCTTAAGAAATTCGCGGAGCTTGACATAATATTCCTTGTCGAATTCTCCCTTCATTATCTCGTCCCATTCATTTCCGAACTGTACCATTTCATCATATCCTTTCGGTAATATTTTGCAGATTTCGGGCATAAATTGTATAAATGAATTATCGGGGTGATATTATGCTGTCGGCGCTTATTGATTCGATATTGAACGGTCTGCTGTTCTTCGCGCTCCATATTGAGAACGGCTCTGCCTTTCCGAAGCCTCTTTCCGCAGCCGAGGAAAAGGAATGCTTTTTAAAAATGTCGGAGGGCGACAAGGAAGCACGGAACAAGCTCATCGAACACAATATGCGCCTTGTGGCACATGTGGTGCGGAAATACTACGGCAGCACCGCCGAGCAGGACGATCTTATCTCCATAGGCACAATCGGACTTATCAAGGCGGTTTCCTCCTACAACTACAGCAGGAATATCCGCTTTGCAACATATGCTTCAAAATGCATCGACAATGAAGTGCTGATGTACTTCCGCAGTCTGCGCAAGACTGCCCTCGACGTGTACATGGATGACCCCATCGACACCGATAAAGACGGCAACACCATGACCCTCATGGACATCATCACCGTGGACGACTGCATGGTGGATAAGATAGACTCCCGCATAAAAGCAGGGAGCCTGTACGAGTTCGTGGAGACCGTCCTCGACGAGCGGGAAGCTCAGATAATAAGATTCCGCTACGGACTTTACGGAACAAAGCCCCTCACTCAGCGGGAAGTTGCCAAAAAGCTGGACATTTCCCGTTCCTACGTGTCGCGCATCGAAAAGCGCGCCCTCGAAAAGCTCAGGGAAAAGTACGACAATACCAAGCTGCTGTGAGATTTATTCCTCGTCATCGTCGGAGCTGTCAGCCTTTTGTGCAAGGTCTCTTATCTCATCGGAGGAGAAGTTGTACTTCCTGTCGCAGAACTGACAGCATACCTCGGTTTTCTCGTCCTCGTCCGCCATTCTGTTAAGCTCGGTCTTTCCCACGCTGATAAGCGCTTTCTCAACCTTCTCCCGTGAACAGTCGCAGCGGTATCCGCAGTCGAAGCTGTCAAGGATATTGGGCTCCAGTCCTTCAAGGACCTTCATTGCCATTTCCTCCGCGGTCACGCCCGAATCCAGCATCTGCGTCACACTGGGCAGGTCGTTGATATTCTTTTCAAGGATATCTATGACCCTGTCCTCCGCAAATGGCAGCAGCTGTATCAGAAAGCCTCCCGCAGCTCTTACGGTCAGGTCGGGATTTACCAGCACTCCCAGACCGCATACCGTGGGAGTCTGCTCGCTGACTGCGTAATAGTTTGCGATATCCTCGGCTATCTCGCCCGATACTATGGGCACCTGTCCGCAGTAGGGCTCTTTCAGACCCATATCCTTTACCACGGAAAGGGTGCCGTCCCGTCCCACTGCGCCCGCAACGTCAAGCTTGCCGTACTTGTTCAGCGGTATTTCCACAACGGGATTGACCACGTAGGACTTCACATTTCCCAGTCCGTCCGCAACGGCGATAAGCGCTCCCGCAGGACCGTTTCCGTTCATGCGGAGAGTTAAGCTGTCCGAGGTGTTCTTCATGCCCATTCCCATAAGGGAAGCGGCTATTGAAAGACGTCCCAGCGCGGCTGTCACCACCGCCGAGGTCTTGTGTATCTCTTCTATCCTGCTGACGATATCCTTTGCGTCTATAGCAGTGGCAGTCACCGAAGCGTCTGCCGAAATGGTTCTTACGACCTTTGCCATATGTGTAATAATCCTTTCGTTTCGTTACTTTTTCTTTCTTGCGGCGTATACTATCTTTTCCGATATTTCCGTGGGCGGCTCGTCGCTGTCATAATCATATTCTGCGAGCAGCTCAAAGCCTGCACCCGTGAGGATATCCTCAATGACAGACTTATCGAAGGCTATCTCGGAGAAGTCCTCGCTGCTGCGGGAGTAGAGCTCATTCTTTCCGTCGGTCTTCTCGAAGAAATCAAGACAGATATTCACACGGTTATCGCTGTCGCCCGTATACTCGTTCTGCCATACGCAGAATACCTCCTCCATGTCATACACATAGGTTTTGTCCGCAAGTATGCTTTTATGCTTGTAGGGGATATTCATATCGAAGATGAAAAGTCCGCCCGGCTCGCAGAACAGGGAAACCTTTTCGACCGTGCGCTTTATATCGGACAGGCTGCCAAGATGATTCAGACTGTCCAGAGCGCATATAGTCACGTCGATAGTCCCGAACATATCAAGCCTTGTCATATCCTGACAGAGATACTGTATGGGCAGACCGCTTTCGAACTTCTTATCCAGCGCCATGCCGAGCATTTCCTCGGAATTGTCCACGCCGATGACGTCATAGCCAAGACGTGCCATTTCCTCGGAAAGGCTGCCCGTACCGCAGGCAAGGTCAAGGAGGATACCTCCCTCCTTTCCGCCGAAGCGGCGGATAATTTTATCGAAATAAGCCCCGCGGCACTTATAGTCGATATTCCCGGTAAGGATATCGTAATACCGCGAAAATGCCGAATAACCGCTCATTTTACTTATCCTTTTTCTTCTTGTCGCCGGGGACCTCGCCCATTCTTTCCAGAACGGTATGATAGCCCTTTCCGCCTATTTCCCTGCCGTCGTTGAGGGTGCGGTTCACGCGGCTGATAGTGGCAGTGCTTGCGCCTGTCTCGCTGACGATATCGGTATACACATGATTGGTGTACAGCATACGCGCCACCTGCAGTCTCTGACTAATCGCCCTTATCTCGGGAACGGTGCATATATCGTCCAGAAACTCTGCCGCTTCCTCGGGAGTTTCAAGGGTAAGTATCGCTTTGTAAAGATATTCAAGAGCCTCATGGTCTTTGTTGTTGCTTATCATATCGTATCTTCCTTTCATAAAATTCATCATAATAAAGCCTATATCTGTATTTTAACACATTAAAATAAGGAAGTAAAGCCTTTTTTGAAAAAAAATCGGAAAATTGTTGCTTTTTTTATAAAAAATAAAAAAGGCAATGCCGCACACACACCCGTCGGCATTGCCGTTTCATTTAGTTATTCCTGTCGTTGAAATTCTTTTGGAAATCGCGGTAGCGCTTCTTCGCTTTCAGTCTGCCCGTGATATCCTTTCCGAAGAATATCAGTATCAGAACAACGCATGCAATTATCGAACCTCTTGCTGCCGCTCCCCCGCTGATGAACTCGAAGGCTAAAAATACGCCGTCAAGCATAGCAAGGTATTTCGCCTTTATCGGTATCACGAACAGGAACAGAAACTGCTGATTCGGTGCCAGCAGCGCATATACTATGAACATGGAGAAATACAGATAGTACGCATACGCATATCCCGTGATAAAGCCCGATACTATCAGCAGCAGCGTGCCAAGCAGGAAATATCCCGTGAATTTCGTCTTGCCCCAGTACTGCTCCAGGCTATTTCCGATAAAGTAGTAGAAATACAGATTTATCAGCATCATAAACGGACTGCTGCTCTGCGGCATGAACAGAAAGGTTATTATCCTCCACACCTGCCCGTGCAGTATCGCGTTACGGTCGAAATACAGATAGCTCGTTATCCCCGTTCCCGGGAAAAGATAGCTTACCGCCCACACTATCCCTATGGTGATTATCACATACAGCATAAGGCCTTCGATACCGAAATTCCTCAGCTTTCGCTTCATGTTGTCCAGCTTCCCCATATTTGTTTATCCTTTCATACTTTCAGCTTTATATGATTGTACCCGAAAATTGTTATATCCGTATTATGATAATGTGACAATTTAACGAAAATACCCAAATCGGTGCGTTCATAAAATGTTTACGAATTTTTGTTCCGCAGTCATTGACAAAACGAAACGTATGTGCTATAATCATATTCAGAACAAAAGTTCTTGACTTTATGAAAGGATTGATCCATATGAGCGAAAAATATTACGCCTGCATTGATCTGAAAAGCTTCTTCGCCTCTGCGGAATGTGCCGAAAGAGGTCTTGATCCTTTCAAAACCAATCTCGCAGTTACCGATATCTCACGGGGAAACGGCGCTATAACTCTTGCCATAACTCCCGCTATGAAGGCTCTCGGCGTGAAAAACCGCTGCCGCGTTTTCGAGATACCAAAAAATATAGACTACATCGCCGCAAAGCCCCGCATGAAGCTTTACATGAAATATTCCGCCGATATTTACAGCGTCTATCTGCGGTATATCAGCGACGAGGATATCCACATATACTCCATCGACGAGGTGTTCATCGACTTTACTCCCTACCTTAAGACCTACGGCATGACGCCGAAAGAGCTTGCCCGCAGGCTTATGGACGAGGTCTACAGGGAGACTCACATAACCGCTGCCGCAGGTATCGGGACAAATCTATTTCTTGCAAAGATAGCCCTCGACATCACCGCTAAGCACGTCCCCGACAACATCGGATTTCTCGACGAGGACGAGTTTAAGCGCACCATATGGCATCATCGTCCCATAACCGACATATGGCAGATAGGCAGGCGCACTGCCCTGCGGCTCGAAAAGTACGGCATAAAGGACCTGCACGGCGTTTCCTGCTGCGACGAAAAGCTGCTGTTCCGCGAATTCGGCGTGAATGCGAGGTATCTCATCGACCACGCCAACGGTAGGGAAAGCTGCACTATCGCCGATATCAAGGCATACACTCCCAAAAGCACCTCCGTTTCAAACGGACAGATACTCTTCTCCGATTACGGCTACGACGACGCTCTGACCGTGCTCAAGGAAATGACCGATTCTCTTGTGATGGAGCTGCTGGAGCGGCATATGTCCACCGATTCGGTATCGCTGTACATCGGATATTCAAGAGACATAGTCCCGCCCGTGAGCGTGACGCGCAGACTGGAGGAGTACACCAATTCCTACAGCGTTATTTCCGCGGAATTTGTGAAGCTCTATCGGGAAAACGTGCGGCGGGATACTCCCATACGCAGGCTGAATATCGGCTTTGAACATCTGTCCGACGAGGCTGACCTTCTGCCGCAGCTCAGCTTCTTCCGCGACCGCTCCGCCGAGGAAAGGGAGCGCAGACAGCAGGACGCTGTTCTCGAGATACGCAGCAGATACGGAAAAAACGCCGTTCTCCGCGGGATAAGCCTACAGGAGAACGCTACCGCAAGAATTAGAAATACACTGGTGGGAGGTCATAACGGTGAATGAACGTGCTGTACAATTTGCGCCCTTTGCGGCGCTTCGGGGATATTCCGATGTCACGGAGGAAAGACGGCGGATGACCGAACCGAAGCGCGAGCTTTCCGAGGACGAGGAGGCTTTGCTCTCCGACAGGCTCAACGAACTGCGCCGCAGAATGACCGTCACGGTGACCTACTACAAAAACGGACAGTACGTCACCGTCACGGGAACCGTCACCGAATGGGAGCCCGTTTTCAGAGCTCTCTCGGTGGACGGGGTATTTATACCTATGGAGGATATTTTTGAGGTCTCTTTTTGAACTGCTGTTCGGGTTGCTTGATATTGGCTGTTCGGGTTTGGTTTGGCTGTGTTTGGTTATATGCTTTTAATTTACTTGATATTTGCTGTTCGCTTTCGGCGGAGCAGAGCTCCGCGCATTTGATTCGCTCCGCTGTCAAATGCTGCGCCGCCCGAGCATGGCTTCCACTTAGTTACTCACCGGATTTACTTTGTTGGATTCCGCGTTTTTTGTGCGGGCGGCGCTTTATTGTTTTTCGTCGCTTCGGCTTTCGGTAACTTCCGCGGGTCGATGTCGCTTATGCTTGATACTCCATCCGCGGCAATGCCGGCGTGGGCTCCCCGCCCGGTGGGGGATTTCGCCGCGTGCGCGCGGCGACCAAAGGGCGCCGCCCTTTGGAAACCTGCGGCCTTGAAAGGCCGGCGAACTTTTTATACACACGTACTTATCATTTGCTGTTACTCTCAGCCTCGAACCTTCGCGGCTATTGATTTAATTGCGAATTGCGCATTACAATAAAACCGAGTTGGTGTACTTCCCCTTCGGGTCTGCTCCCTTGCCGAAAAATTCGTCCAGATTGGACAGCGTTACTTCCGCTATATTGTTCAGCGCCTCTTTCGTTAAATATGCCTGATGTGACGTGATTATTACATTCGGCATCGAAACTAACAGCGATAATGTGTCGTCCGTGATGATGTCCGCCGAACAGTCCTCGTAGAAAATGTCCGATTCCTCTTCGTACACGTCCAGCCCCGCTCCGCCGATGCGCTTCTCCCTTAACGCTTTCAGAAGCTCGTCACTGTCTATCAGCTTCCCTCTTGATGTGTTTATCACGATACAGTCCTTCTTCATCAGCCGCAGACTTTCATGATTGATGATATATTTCGTGTCCGAGGTCAGCGGACAATGCAGCGATATGATGTCGCTTTCCGAAAATACCGCCGTTCTGTCGCCGTATCGGTAGCCCTTCTCCTCCGCAAGCTTTTCATTGGGATATGGGTCGTAGGCGATCACTCTCATGCCGAAGCCTAAGCATATGTCTATGAATGCCTGTCCTATCTTGCCCGTGCCTATCACTCCCGCTGTCTTGCCGTGAAGGTCGAAGCCTGTCAGATTTACTATGCTGAAATTGAAGTCGCGGGTCCGCAGATATGCTTTGTGTATCTTTCGGTTCAGCATCAAAAGCAGCGCCATCGCATGCTCCGCTACCGCATAGGGCGAATATGCGGGTACTCTCAAAACTGCCATCGTCCGCTCCGCATAACGCACATCTACGTTGTTATAGCCTGCACAGCGCATCACTATCGCCTTTACGCCCATGCCCGTCAGCAGGTCTATAACCTCACGGTCTACGGTGTCGTTCACAAATGCGCACACCGCCGCACAGCCTGCCGCAAGACGGGCTGTTCTCGGAGTGAGCTTGTCCTCATAGTAGTTTATCTTATAGTCCTTGTTCAGCTTGTCAAAGCTTTCTATATCATAGGGCTTGGCATCGAAAAATGCTATCTCTTCCATATGGCAATGGTTCTCCTTGAATAAATGTTATTGAGAATATTATTTGCACTCAAAAGTAAAATATACGAAAAAACGGAAACAGATGATCTTCATCTGTTTCCGCATTGTGCAGTAGTTTATCTGTTCTGATCGTTTGTAGTGGTTGTGGACTGCTCGCCGCCGACAAGATCGTCAACTGCGTTTGCTGCTCCCGTTACTGCGTCATCAACCATATCGGCTCCGTCCTGTACAATGTCTCCTGCCGCATTGCCTACATCGTTTACGGCATTTCCGACATTGTCTGCCGCATTCTCAATGATGCCGTCGCCGTCAACATCGGTGCCTGCTCCGTCAGAGGTCATGTTATTGCTGTTCATTCCCTCGTTGGCTGAGGACTGACCTGTGGTCTGGTTCTGCGACTGTGTTGTTGACGCTCCGCCGTTATTGTTGTCGTTGGTATTGTTCTTGTTCGAACCGCAGGCGGTCAGTGATAATGCAAGCACACCGAGCATACACATTGCCGCCGCAATTTTTTGTTTTTTAAGCTGCATATGATAACTGCCTTTCTTGCAGGTTTCTGCCGCCTGCAAATTTATGTCGGCACTGTGCACCGCTCTCACGATGCACAGCTCCGACTGTTGTTCTTTTGTCCTTTGTTTTGCAAACCCTTCAGGCAGACGGCAGCTCTACGTCCGCATCAGCTCAACTTATAGTATTGCTTTCGGGAATGTATCTGTATCCGCTGTCGTCTACGGTATTAATATATCACACGGCCACGGGATTATACCTCTTTGTTTATCCGGAAATTTTTGTGAATGCATTTTCAATCGTTTCACGACACTCTCAGTGACGGTTTTTCGAGCGTCAGAAACGATGGCTTCGCCTTGATCAGCGATTCCTTAAAATATAATATATGCACTTCCGTAAGGGTCTTGCTGAACGACAGGGGAATTATTGTCCTTATCAGAGCTGTCACTGTCATCGAATGAATATTCAAAAGTGTAGGTGTCCCTTGCGATACCAAGCGAGTAAAGATATTTTATGGTCTCATCATAGCAGCTGAGTATACGGAAAGACGAATAATACGGCTCCTTCGGCTGTTCATAGGCTTCATCGGTGTAATTGAGAGCAATACTTAATTTCGGCTCCCGATCCCACATATACATGGAATCTATATATTCATCAAAGGACATATTATTTATATCCTTCCTCAGGCACTCCTTAAGCGTCGGTATGAAATCCTCCGGGAGCTTAGACGCTTTTTCATACGGATAAAATTTCATCTCGTTATACACCTGATCGTAGCTGTTGTTTCTGTAAATATACACGCTTTTACAGTCAAGGGTATTGCTTACGGCTTCAAGCTTCTCCGCCTTTATCTCGTCGACTGTCTCCAGCGGCAGCAGCATTTCACGCACGGAGCTGTTGATATAATAAGCTCTGGTTTTTACGGTGCCGTTTTTATAGGTGTACCTTATTTTTATGTAATCGGCATAGTCCTCTTTTTCTTTGTTATTATGTATTTCAAGCTGCTTTTGATGTACGCTGATTATTGTCTGAATATTCTGCTCGTCCTCAAAACTGTAATTTCTGTTCAGTACATCACCATATGTGTAGCCGTCATATTCCATCAGCTCGGCGCATTTCAGCTCCGATACCTCGGGAACATCGTTTACCGCTCCGAAAAAGCCCGTGTTTACCGTCACAGCATACACAATGAATATCCCCGCCATTACCGAGACATACTTTATCAGCGAGATATGGAGCTTCTTCACTCCCCTGTTGGATATGCTGTCCATTAACAGGAACACTACCGCCGTTATGATGAGCGTCGGCGCAAGCCCTGCGTTTATCTGGTCAAGGCCACAGCAAATTATCATCATAAAGCATATCATCACAATGAAATAAAATGTCTTTGATATGAAGGTCTTTCCCGTCTGCTCCGCTTTTCTGCGGCGGTACAGCTTCAATGCGCAGAACAGCAGCACCGCTGTGACCGCAAGGCATTTTATCGCCCAGAAGCCAAACGAATATATCGAAAAGAAGCTCTCACTCTCCGCCGCATGGTCGATGCCTATAAACGCCGACATGTACAGCCCATACGCCGCTCCCAAAGGAGAGGTGCAGACAAACAGATGATTTATCAGTGAATCGTCCAGCAGACTGAATTCCAGTCCGTAGCCATTCATGAGCACTGTTATGAATATGCACACATACACCGCGGGCAGACAGAAATTTGCTCCGGATCCGTAGGCGGCAGTCTCGAATTTGCTTCCGCAGAAACACATCGTCAGTATAAACAGCGTGTACATCATCAGCATGACGATAAGTCCTCCGATGATGAGCTTTATTGCCGTCGGCATGAAATCTGCAAATATCTGCTGTTCGGGGTCAAGCCATTTGTCTATCACAGCATGCCCCGCTGATGTCAGTATGAGCGACAGCGCCTGACAGATCATATAGGGGATAAGATACATTCCCAGTCCCGACAGATATCCTGCGAAAAACCGCTCGTCCGCTGTCAGCGGCAGCGAGTATTCCATATCTACCATATTTTTGTCGAACAGATGGGTAAAGCTTCCCATTGCGATAGATATTCCCGCCGTCAGGGCGACACATGTTCCTAAATAAGCTATGATGATATATATCGTATCGTTGGGCGCATCAAATACCGAATCGTACTGCGCCAGCGCCAATGCATCTGTATTCTTCGCGATGACGCACTCCGATATCAGATGTATCAGAAACAGCGGCAGTCCCAGAAAATTCATGAACAGCGCCAGCACCGCGTATTTCATGTTCCGCTTTGCCAGCATTTTTCCGTAATGCACCGCCGCCGACGGCTTTTTTGCCACTCTGACATTTGCCGTTACAGCTTCTGTCATATATCATGACCTCCATTCTATGAAATTATGCTCTCAATTATGTCGTTATATTTTTCGGGGATATACATATCCGTATTTCCGTTGATGCTTATCGAATAGTAATCCTTGTCTGGGATATAATTCTTTACTGCGTCGGAGGCTATTTCCGCAAGCTGTGTGAGCTGCTCCTCCGTCAGGTCGGATATCCGCATATCCTTGGGAGGATAATTGCTGTATTCATAACGATTCCCATAATAGTCCGGGTCGTATATCACAGCTAATGTTTCCGACATATCCCAGCTATGACTTACGGGTATCCTGTAATCCGCAGATACTCTCCGCAGCTCTATCCCGTCAAGGGAGGCAATGTCTGCGGCTGTGTATTCCTCGTGATACGGCTCGATGCCATAGGAGCTCAGATATTCAAGGGTCCTCGGATAGGCTTCCGTTAACGTATAGACCTCATAATACGCTCCCGAAGGAATAACATAGCTATTATCGTCAAGATAGCCCGTGCCTATATTAAGCACGTCATTTCCTAAGCCGTGTCCCGAATAGTCCTCTGTTGTCATGGCGTTTATGTCCTCGGTCAGGCTATTTATCAGCCCTGATGCAAAGTCCTCGGAATAGGTCTTTTTATTCAGATTAGGATAATTTTCCGTTCCATGTGAAGCAATGCACAGTGCCTTATCCTCGGCTGTGGTTTTCAGCGCAGCCAGCTTCTGCTCCTTCATCTCTCCCGAGACCTCCAGCGGCAGCAGCTCTTCATATGCGCAGCAGAATGCGTCGGAATAATACCTTTTTACCACTGCTCCGCTTTTCAGCGTGTATTTTATTCCCAGCGCACAGCCTGCCCTGACCGCTTCTGCCGAGGAATTATACTCGTCAAGCTGCATGTTATGGGCATCGGTTATCATTTTGATATTCTTCTCGTCCTCGAAGCGGTAAGTTCCGGTATACAAGTCGGTGCTGTAATATCCCTCGTAGTCGTAAAGCTCCGCGCACTTTACCTCGCCGGGGTCGGGAACATAATCCTCCGCGCCGAAATAGCCCGTATTATCCGTTATCAGATATCCTCCGATGAGCACTGCCATTATCACTGCGTATTTTCCTACCGAACGCCCGAGCTTCTTTATACCGCGGTTCGACACGCAGTCCATTATCAGAAATACCGCCGCGGTGACTATCAGCATAGGAAATATCCCCGTACTGCTCTCCGATACGAATACGCTGAGTATCATCATCAGGCAGACCATGACAAAATAATAGAATGTCTTCGATATGAATATCCTTCCTGTCTGCTCGGCTGTTCTGCGGCGGTAGAGCCTGTATGCACAGAATACCAGCAGCGCAGTTACCGCAAGGCACTTTATCACCCAGAACCCGAAGGAATACACCGAGAAGAAGGAATAGTCCGCGGCGGATGAATTCACCGAATAGAACGCTCTGTCCCAGTTATCCGGGTACAGCGTCAGGTACAGTCCGCATATCGCTCCTATGGGCGAGGTGCAGCCGAACAGATGATTTATCGGCGTATCGTCCGATATCCTGAACACAAGTCCGTAACTTTCGTCGGATATCAGCCAGTCAATGCAGAAGTATATCACGGGCAGACAGAAATTCGCTCCCACGCCATATGCTCCCGTTTCAAATCTGCTGCCGCAGAAGCACATCGTCAGCACAAACAGCGTATAGAACATCGTCATGATGACAAGTCCGCCGAATATCAGCTTTATGCACATAGGCGTGAAGTCCTCAAATACCTTCGCCTGAAGTCCGCTTACCCATGTGTCCACCGTCAGCCGTCCCACTGTCAGCAGTATCAGCGATATTATCTGACAGAATATGTAGGGCAGGACATACACGCCCAGTCCTGACAGATACCCTGCGAAAAATCGCTTATCCGCCGTCAGCGGCAGGGAAAAGTCCATATCCACTCTCTGCTTATCGAACAGATGGGAGAACGAACCCATGGCTATGAACACCCCCGACAGCACTGCCGCTATCGTACATACCGCTGCAATAAATATATATATCTCATCGGTGACACCGAACACCGAAACGATTCGGTATGAAGCCTTATCGGTGAACCAATCGGGAGTTTCCGCTTTCATCTGATACGCCTCTGCCAGCACTGCAATGAGAAACATCGGCAGTCCCAGGAAATTCATGCAAAGCGACAGTATCCCGAATTTGAAATTTCTTTTCGCCAGCGACAGCCCGTAATGGACTGCAGGCGAATTACTCCTTTTCGATACCGTTTGCGTCATAGCCGAGAACCTCCATTTCGTAAATAAATATCTCCTCCAGAGTCAGCGGGATAACATCAAAAACCACGGGAGAAAAACACGATATCTTTTCTTTGATATTCTCCTCGCTGCCGCGCATTATCATGTAATAAATGCTGCCGCTGCGCTCGAAGTGGAGAAGCTCTTCACACTCGAATTCCTCACGGGTATGCTCCTCGGGGAAGGATACCTGTATCTTATGTATATCGCCCTTGACCGAGTCAAGCTCGCGGGAGAAGATTATCTTTCCCTGATGCATGAGCGCCGCCGTATCGCAGACCTCGTTTATCTCCTTTAAATTGTGGGAGGATATCACCACCGTCAGCTTTCGGTCAAGCATGGCGTCTACCAGCATATGCTTGACGATTATCCGCATGGTGGGGTCAAGTCCGTCGAATGCCTCGTCTAAGAGCAGATATTCCGTACAGCAGGCAAGTCCCACTATCACTATCGCCTGCCGCTTCATGCCCTTTGAGAACGTGTCTATCTTCTTGTTCTCGGGGAGCTTTACCGTATCCACCAGCTTTTTATATATTTCCTCGGAAAAGTTGGGATAGAAGCCCTTATAATAATCCTTTAAGCCCTTGAGCGTGAAGGAGCCGAACTGCACCGTTTCATCATTGACGAAGAATACCCGTCTTTTCTGTTCCTCGTTGTTGAATACGTCCTTCCCGTCAAGCTGAACAGTGCCGCCGTCCGGTGAATATATCCCCGTCAGAAGCCGCAGCAGCGTGGATTTTCCTGCGCCGTTTGAGCCTAACAGTCCGAATGCCGTCCCCTCGGGTATCGTAAGCGTTATATCGTCAAGAGCGGTAAAATCGCCGAATTTTTTTACTGTATTCTTAAGTTCGATCATTGTTTATGTCCTCCATTCTCTCAATAAGGTCCTCCTTGGAAAGACCTGCTCTGAAAGCGTTTTTTACTGCCGAGTCAAAGGCTTCGAACGCTTCCTCCTTTAATTTTTCCGTGATTATGTCCGCTGCATAGCTGCCCCGCCCCGGAACGGTATAGATTATCTTTTCCCGTTCAAGGGTCTGGAATGCCTTTGTTACCGTATTCGGATTTACGCCTAAGGTCTTGGCAAGCTCCCGCACGCTTGGCAGCTTCTCCCCCGGCTTTATCTCGCCGTCCAGGATCATGTTCTTTATACCGCTGACTATCTGCTCGAATATCGGCACTCGGCTCTGGAGATCTATCATATACAAGCTCATCGTCCCTTTCTAACTGTACTATATCACCTAATACAGTTATATCACTTTTAACATACTTTGTCAAGCAAAAATAAAAAAATGCAGATGATTTGGAAATTCCTCCAAAAATCATCTGCATTTATAGTCAGAATGTTGGTGGTCGTTAGTACTATGTACTCTTCACTATTCACTCTTCACCGCATCAAAGCATGTGTGCGCGAAGCTCTTCGCCGCTCTGTGCGGACAGGTATGCGGGGGCTATATCGAATATGGTCTTGCAGCCTGTGCTGCCTTCCTTATTGAGTCTTGCTGCCGCTCTTGCAAACGCTACCAGCACACATGCGGTGAACTCGGGATTGGAGTCCAACTTCAGGCTGTACTCGATAACGTGCTTATGCTCGTTTTCTGCGCCTGTTGTGCCTGTTCTGATGACAAATCCGCCGTGAGGAAGTCCGCTGTGGTTCTTCTTAAGCTCGTCCTCGGTGATGAAATGTACCGTGGTATCATAGTCACTGAAATAGTTTGGCATGTTCTTGATATCCGACTCGATCTGCGCAAGGTCTGCGCCCTCCTCGGGTACCACAAAGCACTCTCTTGTGTGCTTCTGACGGGTGGTGAGCTCGGGGTTATTTCCGCTTCTTGCAGCTTCCATTGCCGACTCAACGGGAACGGTGTACTGCTTTGCGTCCTTTACGCCCTTTACTCTTCTGATAGCGTCGGAGTGTCCCTGGCTTACTCCCTTGCCCCAGAAGGTATAGTCTGCGCCGTTATTCAGGATAACGTTACTGTAAAGTCTCTGAACGGAGAACATGCCGGGATCCCAGCCTACCGAGATAACTGCGGTATTTCCGCCCTTCTTTGCTGCTTCGTCCACCTTTGCATAGTGCTGAGGGATATTCGCATGAGTGTCAAAGCTGTCGATGACGTTGAACATCTCCGCAAGCATGGGGGTCTGCACGGGAAGGTCCGTTGCAGAACCGCCGCAGATTATCATAACGTCAAGCTTGTCCTTCCACTGAGCCACATCGTCTGCGGAAACTGCCTGAGCTCCGCTGATGGTCTTGACGGATGCGGGGTCTCTTCTTGTGAACACTGCCGCAAGCTCCGTATCGGGATTCTGCTTTACCGCAAGCTCCACTCCCTTGCCCAGATTTCCGTAACCGTAAATTCCGATTCTGATAGACATAATAAACTCTCCTTTTATCTTAGTACCGCATAATTCCCTGTGCGGCATTTATTCCGGGTCGTATTGCAATTACAGTTCTATTCTATCAGATTTTTCACGGTTTGTCAATAGTTTTTGCAGGATTTCTTAGAGGAAATTTCAAAAAACATATCATTTATACCTGTATCTATTTCCCGCTTTATATACTCAATTTTGCTCTTCGATTTTTTGACATACCAAATCATAAACTGCCCGCCAAGCCTAAGCATGACAGGCAGTATGTTATACTAATCCCCGATTAAAAAGTGTACAAAAAATCAAGCTAAAACTTGAATATATGGTTTTTGCGCAGATTTTTTGTCTACACTTTTATCGGGGATTAGTATTAAATCACTTGAAAATATCATTAAGGGTATTATACCGTCCGCCCGTTTTGGTGACTACGATCACCCTGTCGCCGTTTCGGATAACGCTTTCGCCGTCGGGAATGATAGTCTCCCCGTTTCTGATTATAATGGCGATAAGCACGTCCTTATTGAGCTTGAAGGAAGACGACGCAAAGGGGATATCCAGCATGCGGCAGTTATCGTATGCCATGAACTCGATAGCCTCCGCTCCGCCGTTGGAGATGAGCCGCAGCTGTCCGATATCATCGCCCTTTTCGTTATAAAATGCCACGTTGCGTATAAATCCCAGTATCCTCTCCACCGCAGCAGCTGCAGGCGATACCGTTATCTGATTCTCCGCCTTGTTCAGCAGCTTCTCATACTGGGGAGAATTCACCCTCGTGATTATCGACCTTACTCCGCAGGACCACGCAAACAGCGAATTTACAAGGTTCCTGTCGTCCTCGCCCGTAAGCGAAACGCAGACGTCCACGTTTTTCATGTTCTGCTTCATCAGAGAATCCGCGTCGTTTATGCAGCATATCTCCGCATAGGGGAAAAGCTCGGTGAGTCTGCGGCACCTCGACATATCTCTGTCGATGATGGTGAGGGACTTCTTCTTTTCCGTAAGACGGCTTGCCAGATAATATCCCGTCGTTCCGCAGCCTATCATCATCACTCTGTCTGCAGCTGTCTCGGGCAGCCCCAGCTTCTGCAGTATGCCCTTGACGGAGCTTTTCTCCGATATCATCTCTATCTCATCGCCCGCTTCAAGGACGAATTTTCCGTCGGGGATAAATATCTTCTTTCCGCGGCGGACCGTTCCGATAAGCATCTTTCCGCCGAAAAATTTCTTGACCTCTATCATTGACAGTCCGTCAAGGACTCCCCCGCTTTCCACGGAGGTCTTGAACATCACCGCACTGTCTCCGAACAGAGCGTCCGTTTTTACCTTTCCGGGAAGTCCTATCTGCATTTCGATCTCTTCGGCTGCGGCACGTCTCGGATTGATGATATAATCAATGGAAGCCAGCCTGCGGAAATACTCCGTATCCTCCGCCATATCGGGTAGATGTATCAGAGCGGAGGAATACCTCGTTCCGATATCCTTTGCTATCATGCAGCACATGATATTTATCTCGTCAATGGGCGTGAGCGCCACGATAACATCCGCCGTATCCGCTCCCGCTTTAAGCAGTACGCTCCTTGACGAGCCGCTGCCCGTCACTCCGTTCACATTGTACAGATCGGTGGCTTTGTCTATTTCCTCCTTGCTTCTGTCGATAACGGTCACATCGTATTCGGAATGGTCCGAAAGGGTTTTCACAAGAAACGAGCCGATACTGCTCATTCCCACAATAATTATTTTCATGTTACCTCGCTGCCTCGCTTTCTTTTCTCAGTCTTAATGATTTTCTGCGTTCGATACGCTGATATACTGCCTTTGTGGTAAGTCCCTGTATTATGGTGGTGAAGAATATGGTCGCATAGGCAAGGTTAACAGCGATAAGATATTCACTGCTGCCCAGGAACTCCGCCGTGCTCATTGCAAGCGCCAGCGAAAGTCCGCCTTTAAGTCCCGTCCAGGTCATAAGCGCAGAATATTCCGCAAGATCATAGTTGCCGGGTATCTTATTCTTTCCGTTGATAACGCCCGCCGTGAATACTCCCACGAATCTGGAGGCAAGTCCGATGACAACGGCTGCGGGAATGATGAACGGCAGATACTCGCTTGCCTTCGCATTCAGCAGCGACAAGCCTATCATAACGAACAGCACTGAATTGAGTATCTCCTCCGCAGCGTCCCAGAAGCTGCGGTAGGTGTCCTCTGGGTCGGTGACGCTTATGCTGTCGTATTTCTTGTCGGACATATAAGAGAAGTACATTCCGCATACTACCGACGCGATTATCCCCGAAAATCCGCATTTCTCGCAGACCGCATAGCAGAGCGACACGTCAAGAAGACTGATGATTATCCTCGTTACGGGACTTTTTGTCACAGTCATCAGCCTGAACAGCATGAACGATACCGCAAATGCCACTGCAAGCGCTCCCAGAACCTCCTTCAGCATGACGAGCAGGAAATTCTCCCCGCCGCTGCGGCTCACGATGCTCTTCACGAACACGAAAAGCGCTACTCCTGTGCCGTCGTTAAAGAGGGATTCGCTCTCGATGACCGAGGTCACATTCTTGGACAGTCCCAGCTTGTTGAGAATTCCCGTTGCGGCGATGGGGTCGGTGGGAGAGACTATGCACCCGAACAGGATACACAGCCATATATCAAGCTTTATCCCGAACAGCATTGCCGCCGCCCAGAAAAGCAGTCCGTATACCGCCGACGATATGACGGTCGTCATCAGCGCCAACAGGCTTATTGTCTTGATATTGGCTTTGAATTTTCTGCTGCTGACCTTTCCCGCGCCCGCAAAAAGCATGAAGCACAGCACGCCGTCCAGCAGATACTCCGAAAATTCAAAGCTGCCCACATAGCTTACCCCGTCGGAAAATGCGGTATTATCCGCAAAATACGCGGCGATCAGCACGGCAGCACTCAGCAGCGACGAAAACAGCACCAGAGCGATATCCCCCTGCATATGTATGAACCGCTCATTTATGACCCGTATTGCCACTATCAGTATGAAAATGACAAGAAAGCACTCCATAATTCCCATATTATGATACATTCCTTTCAATACTTTGTCCTGCAGATGTATATAGGCAACACCGCACAAAGCCCGCCTATCGGCTTTGCACGCAAGCTTTATGCGGTGTTGCCTATATCGTCCGAAAGATTTCCAACTTCTATTATAGCTTCATTTTCTCAATAAGTCAAGTATTTTGCAGATTTCAGCCGATATTTACAAAAACAGGCAGGCTCGTTCGTTCTGAGAGCCTGCCCGATATTATCAGGTCATATCACTTGTGAGAATCTGTCCGTCCGCTACCTCCCGCAGCATACGGGTATACTTATCCCGCAGACCCGCAGGCGAGATTATCTGCGCCTTGGTGCCAAACTGGAACAGCCACCCGAAAAACGGCTCGGGCTGCTCGGTCTTTATCTGCACATGTACGGTGAAATGCTCCTCTCCGTCCGCGCATATCATGATATCCTTTCCGAAACGGTCTATCACCGCGTTTATCAGCGACTTGTCAAAGCGCAGCCTTACCGCCTCCTCTTCGCCGCTGAACATCGAAAAGGTCGCATTCAGATAATCGGACAGGTCAAAGCCCTCGGAATATGGCACTGAGTCCTCGTCGGTCACTGTCACGCTTTCCATGCGGTCCACGCGGAAATTGGATATGCTTTCGTACTTCTCATAATATGCAACAAGATAGTAGCGCTCGTGATCCCAGGTGAGCGCATAGGGAGAACAGGTTCGCAGACCGTCGCGGTATTTCTTATTCTTGTTCAGGTCGTAGTCGAAGTACTTGAAGGATATCTTTTTCCGCTCGGCAATGGCACGGTGAATGGCGTCCACGTTTATGTATATACGCTCGTTGACCGCCTTCACACGGTCGGATATGTACACCTGACGGTTTATCTGCTTTGCCTCGTACACGCTTGCAAGAGTTTCCAGCTTCTTGATAAGCTCTGCGGATTTTTTCTCAGTAAGGAATCTCGAGGACGACACCGCGTCTGCCAGCAGCTTCAGCTCGGGCAGCTCAAATTCGCGGCTAACCGCCTTATAGCCTGCATTCGCTCCTCTGCCGCAGGGCAGGACGTCCAGCCCGTAGCTCCTCAGCGCTTCGATATCCTCATAAAGTGCTTTTCTTCCCGCAGATATGCCGCATTCCTCAAGCTTTGCGATTATCTCGGGCATGGTGATGGCATGCTCCTCGTCGGAGTAATCGAGCAGTATCTTATAAAGATAGAGTATTTTCAGCCGCTGATTGGGATTTTTTACATTTTCGGACATTTTTTCGCACCTTTTCCTTTCTGTCAGGTCTGACAGTATTTCATATATTTTATTATACCACAGTTAATGTGTCATTGTCAGGACAATTATCCCCTGTTATTATTTTACAGCTTTTTTTCATTCTGTCAATGTAAAAAGACCCGCGCAAACGGGCACGGGTCCTATATATCATTTTCTATTTTTTGCCGCAGTCGGGAGAAATGCCATACTTCCGATAAAACGCCTCCGCATCGGCGCTCGTTCTCACAAGCTCGGCGAAATGCAGCTTCTTATCGGCTGCACTGTAAAAGCCTATGGTCTTTTCCCCCGTGCATATGCCGGATTCTATCCTTATATCCTCCGCGGAAAAGCCCTTTGGAATGGGTATCGTCTTATTTCTGCCGATTTTCACAGGATCTCACCTCCGACATAATCGGGATTGAAATCTATCTTCATGACAGCTGTCACGTCAGCTTACAGCCTAGTTTTCTTCCCGGATATAAACGGTATCCTTGCCGCTGTTTTTCGCCGTATACATCGCCTGGTCCGCCCATTCGAAAAGCTGGGGATATGTGACCGACTTATCCGAGGTGATATACACGCCGATACTCATGCTGATACGGATATCCTCGCCGTTTATGCAGACATTGGCTTCCTTTGCAAGCGCCGACAGCTTATCACAGAAGTCTGCGCAGTCGGCTGCGGCGGTAAATATCACAAATTCATCTCCGCCGAAGCGTCCCGTTATCTCGCCCGAGAAATACTTTTCTATCAGCGAGGAGACCGTTGTGAGAACATCGTCTCCCCTGCGGTGTCCGTACTTATCGTTAAAATGCTTGAAATCGTCGATATCCGCCACTGCGAACAGCAGCTTCTCCTTTTCGCGGACCTTTTCCATTGCCGAAACTGCGTGATTTTCAAAGGAGGCTCTGTTATACAGCCCCGTAAGCGGGTCAAGCTCCGCTTTTCGGATAAGCTCGCGGTTTCTGGCAAATTCCGTGCTGATATCCTGTATCCGTCCGAAAACCGCATATATCTTTCCGCTCTCGTCCGCAGCACCGGAATAGTAGGTCCTGCACCATTTATAGCCGCCGCCGATGACCATGCTGCGGTATTCCAGAGTTGCAGTAACAGGCGCTCTGCAGGCGGAAAGCAGCGCGGAGATGAATCTCTCTCTGTCCTCGGGGTGGACCAGCGGTGATGTTCTGAACTGCTCCATATAATTCTCAATGACATTCTGTGTTATCCCGGTTGCGCCATTTGACGAGAATATCATCTTATCCTCATTGGGATCGTATTCAAACAGCACATCGGGAGTTGTCATTTCATATATTTTGTAACGCTCATTGCGGATTAGGAGATCATTTTTAAGGGTGACCTCCGATGTGACGTTTCGGGTTATGAGCGCCACTGCGCCCTCCGCTGCGGCAAAATCCGCAGGGAACGCCTTGCATCTGAGCCACTTTACCGCTCCGCTGTTATTGCAGATAAGTCTGACATCCACTGTATTTTCCTCGGTCAGAGCCTTATCAAAGGCTGCTTTCAGCTTATCGGCGTCCTCGGGGTGGACTCTGTTAATGGCACAGTGCCTGCTCGCAGCGATCTCCTCATCGGTGATCTCCGTGTCCTCTATCAGCTGGTCACTTGCATATATTATATTATAATTATCCGACGGGATAAGCACAGCTATGCTTACCTTGCCCGAATCGATAAGCATCTCCAGTGCGTCCGACGGCGCCATGCCCTTTTTGATGATGCTTTTTAGAGCGTGTCTTTTCATTTATTCGTTCAATCCTTTTATGTACAAGTATTAATTGACATTTTACCATATTTTATTGGATTTTTCAATAAAATCCTACATACATTTTGTTAATTGACATAAAAAACAGGAGCGGATCCTTAATACTAATCCCCGATAAAAGTGTAGCCAAAAAATCTGCGCAAAAACCATATATTCAAGTTTTAGCTTGATTTTTTGTACACTTTTTAATCGGGGATCAGTATAATCTCGTCAGAACGAACCCTTTGTAAGTCCGTCGATTATTCTCTGCATATCTTCCTTGGAATCCACAGCCCTTGCCCGGCTTATCACCGACAGCTTACGGGCTTCGGAAAGTCCCGCATATGCCATGAGCGCGCGGCTGTCCTGTGCCAGCGCCATTCCCAGCCCCCGGGGAAGCTCTCTTATCTTATCCATATCATCATTCCTTTCACAGTAGATATACTGCCCGAAAAAAATGATTTTATCCTATTACTTATTTTCCTTTTCACGCAGATCCTTTTCCGCCTTTGTTATCTGCAGATAATCGGGGGCAAGGTTATCCGCGGGGGTAAATCCCCTGTCAAATGCCGCAAAGCACAGGCTCGAAGCCAGCGGATATTTTAACTGCGGCGGCGCGGGAAATACTTTTTCGGGAGCTGCTGCGGACATTTCATCGGCATAGTCTCCCGCTCCGTAATATATCTTATCGTCCGAGGCAAGCTCCGCCGAAAGCTCCTCCACGGAGATTATCCTGTCATCGCAGAGCCGCGTGACCTGCCGTCCGCTGACCACGAAAAGCGCATTATATACAAGATTCTGCCTTGCAGCCATTACTGCGCAGACGTTACAGTTCATTCCGAGAAAATTGTATGCGAGGGCTTCCAGCGTGGATATCCCCGCGCATTTGCAGCCGTTGGCAAAGGATATGCCCTTCACCGCGGCAAGTCCTATCCGCAGTCCCGTATAGGAGCCCGGTCCCTTTGCTGCGGATACGGCGCCGATATCGTCAAGAGTAAGCCCCGCGTCGGACAATACCCGCTTTGCCATGGGCAGTATTATCTGCGAATGAGTAAGCTTCGTCATCACCGACGACTGCGCAATCACGCGGTTTTCATCGCAGACAGCCGCCGAAGCGGTATGTCCCGAGGTATCAATCCCCAAGATCAGCAAAACGTTCATCTCCCTTGACGGTTATCCTACGCACATTGTCGGATATCCGCTCGATATCGATATAAATGGTATTATCGGGCAAACAGCCCTCTATATTCTCCGACCACTCCACGGCTATCACCGAGGAATCGTCCATATAATCGTAAAAGCCCGTGGTCTCCAGCGCCTCTTCATTAAGGATACGGTACATATCGAAATGATACAGCGTAAGCTCTCCCCTGTACTCGTTCACGAGGGAAAAGGTCGGCGAGCTGACCTCGTCGGGCAGTCCCATTCCTATTGCAAGCCCTCTTGTGAAGGTGGTCTTTCCTGCGCCCAATCCTCCGCGGTAGGCTATCACATCGCCGCCCGACAGCTTTTTTCCCACCTTTTCCGCAAAGGCTATGGTCTTTTCGGGAGAATCCAGTGTTATCTCATATTTCGCCAATGTCAAAATCCTCCAGAAGGTCCAGACGGGCAAGGAATTTTACTTCCCTTTCGGTATGCTCGTCATCCTTATTGCTTGTAATGCTCACCGAAGATTCGCTCTTTTTCACCGACATGATGCGGAAGGTCTCGCAGAAAAAGCCGATATTATCGTCCTCGAGAGAACGTATGCGGTATCTTTTCCGCTCGGAATAGCCGTACTTCTCCGTATTGATGATATCAAACCCGAAAAGCGGCGTGCGCACGCCTATACAGCCTATCTCAAATTCACTGACATTCTCAAAAACAATTTCTGCCGAGAACTTCACAGGCTCGTTGCTGTAAAAGGTCATGGAAACAAGAGGCACCTTCACTCCCTCAGAGCCTATGCCGCCATAATAGCTGAACTCGCCGAACCAGTCGAAATTGTACCAGTAAAAATCGGGCGCTATCGCCGCAATATCGGACACTCCGTATATCTCGCTGAAATTATTTTTCAGGGCGCAGGGATCCTCAGTATGAGGCATATTCCTCCGCATGCCCATGGGTATTTTCTCAAAGCCAAGCTTTTCATACCAGTGGATAAGGCTGTCCTCGCAGAAAAGCTGGACGTTCATCTGATAGATGCCCGACTGGCAGTAATCCGCAAGACGGGTGACTATCTCGCCGCCGATGCCCATACAGCGGTACTCTCTGCGGACGCATACTCCGCTGATAATGGCGGCGATCATTCCATCGGAAGCCACTCGTCCCAGTCCCACCAGCAGGTCGCCGTCATATGCATAGACCGAATAAAAGCTGTTGTTTGCCTTTTCGATATCCTCGTCGGTATAGCCCTTAAGGTTATACCATTCCAGAGATTTATACAGGTCAACAGTATCTTCCCTGCGTTTCAGTTCAGAAACATATTCCAATTCCACTTTAATCTCTCCCCAAAGCGAAATTCAAAAATCATTCTACGATCCTTGTTCCTGCATTGTCGATATGAAGCTCATGAACGTCCCAGCTTTCAAGACCTGCCCTGTCGAGAGCAAAACGAAGCTTCCCCGCAAAGTAAGTATTTTCGGCGTCAACGACCGTCATTATCGAAGGACCTGCGCCGCTTATATACGCGGCATAGGCTCCGAGAGAATATGCCGTTTCGAAAACGTCCGCTGCATGAGGGATAAGCTCTATCCTATAGGGCTGGTGAAGTCTGTCGTCCACGGCAGTGCGGAGGTTCTCGTACTTGCCCGTCAGCAGTGAAGCGCTGAACAGAGCGGCTCTCGACAGATTATACACCGCGTCGGAGAAGGGTATCTCCTTGGGCAGGCACTGTCTTGCCTTTTCGGTCTTAAGCTCGAAATCGGGGACGATAACAATAAACTTAAGGGTGGTGAAGACCTCCTGCTTTACCCAGTGAACCTTCTTTCCGTCGAACACGGCGGTGACTATCCCTCCCAGAAGAGCGGGTGCGGTATTGTCGGGGTGACCCTCTATCTGAGCGGACAGGTCCACCATTTCATCCAGAGTGAGAGGCTCGCCCATGAGCTTATTGGCACCCACCAGTCCTGCGATTATGCAGGCGCTGGAGCTGCCCATTCCCCTTGCCATGGGGATATTGTTCACCTGTTCGATACGCAGTCCCTTGAAAGGTCTGCCGCATATCTGATAGAGAGTTTTCGCGGTATCGTAAACCATATTGCTCTCGTCCGCAGGAACATCGGTGCCGTCCAGCGAGGAAATGCTGATACCGTCGTATTCCTCGATATTCACATAGTTATAGTAGCTGAGCGCAAGCCCCAGTGCGTCGAAGCCTGCTCCCAGATTTGCGCTCGTTGCAGGAATCTGAATCTTTATCATAATTATACACTACCTGTGTTCAAAAATCAAGTACCCTGATGGTGCCGAGAACATTATTTTTATATTTGTTCATTTTTTCGATAATATCGCACTCGCGGAGCTTAGGCGTAATGAATGCCTTCTCGGAGTCGGGTCTGCCCGCTCTGTCGAGATACTCAACCTCCCCGAAAAGCGCATTTATCTCGTTTTCGGAAACGCCGTCGGTGCGGATATACATCTGAACCTCGTCAAGAGTATAGTCCTTGATGAAGCTGCTGTCGGAGCATTCCTCCCATGTCATGGAAACGGAAGTGCCGTCCTGTCTTGCACAGTCGATGATATCGCCCACTACTGCGCTTGCTGTGGGAAGCTTGCCTGCGCCTCTGCCGTACATCATGATACGGTCGAAGCCGTCGCCGTAGACCATTATGCCATTGAAAACATCGGATACATAGGACAGCTGATTGCCATTGCAGACAAAAGCGGGACGTACCATGGGAAGGATAGTTCCGTCCTCAAACCTCTTGACCGAGCCGATAAGCTTGACAGCGCCGCCCCAGTTTTCGGCATACATGGAGTCCTCGAGGGTAAGCTTTGTAATGCCCTCGGTGTGTACCCACTCGGGGTAAACGTGCTTTCCGAATGCCAGCGAGGACAGGATACATATCTTGCGGCAGGCGTCATGACCTTCGATATCGGCAGTGGGATCCTTTTCGGCATAACCAAGCTCCTGCGCCATTTTGAGCGCGTCATCGAATGCCATGTTATCGGAGATCATCTTAGTGAGGATAAAGTTCGTGGTACCGTTGAGAATACCTGCAATTGCGTATATCTCATTGCCGCCGAGACATCTGTCCAGAGGACGGATTATGGGAATAGCGCCGCCTGTGGAAGCCTCGAACATGAAATTGCAGTCATGCTCCTTAGCCGCCTTGAGAAGCTCTGCGCCCTTAGCGGCAACCAGCTCCTTATTTGAAGTTGTAACGCTCTTGCCGTGCTCAAGGCAGGACTTTACAAACTCAAAGGAGGGGTGAAGTCCGCCCATTACCTCGGCTACCACCTTGACCTCGGGGTCATTGAGGATATCGTTTATATCCTTGGTGAATTTATCCGAGTAAGGAAGTCCGGGGAAATCCCTGATATCGAGGATATAGCCCAGTTCAAGATCAAGTCCGTTCTTTCTGTTGATGTTATCCTTATTTTTAAGGAACAGCTCCACTGTTCCCGAGCCCACAACACCGTGGCCCAAAACTGCGATTTTAGTCATAAAAGCAACTCCATTCCGCCGAATCGGCAAATAATACAAAATAAAATACGGTCATTCCCCCGAAAGCAGGCGTGCATCTACAACGCCGTCGATCTTAAGCAGCATCGGACGGTAGAAAGAAGCGTC
Organism: Oscillospiraceae bacterium; assembly: GCA_022768245.1. GTDB lineage: Bacteria > Bacillota > Clostridia > Oscillospirales > Ruminococcaceae > RGIG4694. The sequence goes on along the minus strand of JALEMR010000005.1, from coordinate 4,097 downwards.
GTCATTGGGAGGATTAAGCCTTAATGTTATTGTGACAGCTGCCGCGCCGTCCACGGGGATACTCTGATTCAGAGTGAGCACATTTGCGCCGCAGCGGTGAAACTCGGACAATATCCCTGATAATATGCCCGGCTCATCCTTAAGAACCACAAAAAGTGTGATCACCTTCTGAGTCATTTTCTCCTCATAGGTAAAGACGCTGTCACGATATTTATAGTATGCGCTCCGTGAGACCCCGACCTTTTTACAGGCTGCCGCAGAGCTTTTTTCCTCTCCGCAGGCAAGAAGTCTTTTGACCTCCAGAACCTTCGTAAAAATATCGGGAAGGACCTCTCGGCTGATAACAACGTAACCCGAACCGTTCATAATATCAACGTCCTCCCACACTATTTTTCGTCCGCACACCGTGAACATATGTATGTCAAACAAGTACAATTATACATCTTTTTCATCTAAAAGTCAAGGACTTATTCTATTATTTTATATATTTCACACATTTATACTTTAATTTGCGTTGACTTTTGATAAAATGTCCAAAAAGAAAGATCCGTCCCGAATCAAGGGGACGGATCGTGCTTACCTGATATGTAATTATTCCTTTACGCCGCCGAGAGCAACGCCTGCAATAATGTACTTTGAGAGGATGAGGTAAACTACTACAACGGGGATGATAGAGATAGCGATAACCGCATATCTTACGCCGTAGTCGGAAAGCTTATCGTTATGAAGGATAGCTGCGACCATCATAGGCATTGTTCTCTGTTCGATCTTATTGGAAAGAAGGATCATCGAAGGTGTATAGTAGTTGTTCCAGTTGGTAACGAATGCGAAGATAGCCTGTACTGCGAAAGCGGGCTTCAGCATGGGGATACCGATCTGGAGGAATGTTCTGAACTCGCCGCAGCCGTCGATACGTGCAGCCTCAACGATCGACAGCGGGAACGAAGACTCCATATACTGCTTCATAAAGAACACGACAGCGGGAGCTGCGATCGCAGGAACTATCAGAGGAATATAGTTATCGTACAGCTTGATACGAACCATGAACTCTAAGAAACCTGTTGATGTAACCTGTACGGGTACCATCATGATTGCAAGGATAAATGTGAACGCTGCGTTTCTTCCCTTGAAGTCATAAACTGTAAGACCGTAAGCGGTCATTCCGGAGAAGAATACGGAGAGAGCGGAAGCACCTATCGCAATGATAAGGCTGTTTCTGAATCCGTAGAAAGCGTTGAAGCTTACCTTGTACTCTGCCTGAGTTGTCAGCTTATTAAGGTTATCACCGAGAGCAAGTCCGGGAATAAGCGAGATACCGTTTGATGTGATATCGGTTGAGGTTCTTGTAGCATTAACAATAAGAATGTATATAGGAACCAGACAGATAACAGCGAGAATAATACAGATCACAAAAATGACTGTTGACTGGATCTTCAGCTTCTTGTGATAATCCGCATTAAGCTGGGCAGCCGATTTATGTGCGTTTAATGTTGTTGATGCCATATCAGAAACCTCCTAACTGCTTTCTGGCCTTTGCAGCCTTGCGGTCGATCTTATTCTTTTTCTTATCCTGAGTGCTGCTATTCATAGCGAAGGTAACAGAACCGAGGATAGAAGTGATAATGAACAGGATTACCGAAGCCGCCGCAGAATAACCGTAGTTGGGATCCGTCGCATGGAAGCTCTTATAGATGAATACCGCAACGGTTTCAAGCGAAGGTCTGATAGTATTGGGATCCTCGTGGAAGAGGTAAGGAATATCGAACATCTGGAGTCCGCCTATCATGGATGTGATGAGCACATAGATGAAGATAGGACGAAGTACGGGAAGAGTTATTCTGAAAAAGATCTGACCGCTGTTTGCTCCGTCGATAGAAGCTGCCTCAAAGAGTGAGGGGTTGATACCCATGATGCCTGACATGAGGAGGATCATGGTATTTCCGAACCACATCCATGTCTGGATAAACATTACGATAACTCGTGAGGAACCGACGCCCGTAACGAAGTTGATAGCCTCAGAGATCATATTGTTGTGCAGAAGGAAGGAGTTTACAGCGCCATACTTTGTATTTCCGAAAATGGAAAGGAACAATGCACAGACAGAAGTTGCTGTGATTATGTTAGGCATGTACATAACTACCTTAAAGAAGCCTTGTCCCTTGATCTTAAGCTTAGAATCTGTGAACCATACCGCAAGAAGAAGCGATAAACAGATCTGAGGAATAAAGTTTCCGAACCAAAGAATAACGGTATTCTTCAGAGCATTTACGAATTCCTCATGAATTGCCTTAGCAGGACGGGAACCGCCTGCCAGAAGATACTGGAAGTTCTGAAAACCTACATTTACATCGGCGTTAGCTCTGCCGTTTCCGTAAAAGCTAAGTACAAATGTATTTATCAGAGGATATAACATGAAGAAACAATATACTACAAAAAATGGCAGAATAAACAAATAGCCATATTTAGCATAGCTGATTGATTTTCTGCGTCGTGGCTGTATCGACTGCATAAAACACACCCTTTTCTAAATAAGCGCATTTAAAATATACGCTTACGGAGATTTCTCTCCGTAAGCTGTACATTCTAAAGCATATAAAACTCAGTTAAGCTTCTCTGTCTGAAGTGCTGAGATCTAACAGATATTATCTGTCAAATCACTCCCAGTTGAGGTTGGGGAAGTCAGCAGCAACTGCATCCTGGAATGCTTCCAGTGTCTCGTCAGTGCTTGCATAAGAGCCTGCGATGTAGTTGTTTACAGAATCAATGAAGTCGTTCTTAACAGTAGAATCGTAAGGAGTGATGAGACCCTCCATTTTGATACCCTGAGCAGCGTCGATAAGTACGCTGAACTGATCCTGACCGCCGAGAAGAGCGTTCTGGTTTGTGCCTGCGTCAACGATAGCCTGCATAGCAACCTTGTTGTTTACGAAGTCGCCGGAAGCCTCAGCATAGCCCTGCATTGTGGAAGCGTTGGTTGTAAAGAAGTTTACAAAGTCAGCAGCGATTGTCTTGTTGTTGCACTTTGTGGAAGGAACGAGCCAAGAACCGCCCCAGAAGTAGTTTGTAGGACCAACGCAGATGTTGTACTTGCCGTATGTAGCTCCGTCGGGGCCGCCCTCTGCCTGATAAAGCTGACCGCCCTCAGAGTTTGTGAGGCACCATGTGGAGTAGAAGTAACCGAATGTGGTATCATCCTGACCGATCTGGTACCAAGCGTCTGTCCACTGAGAAACGCCTGTTACATAGCCCTCGTCGCTCATGGTCTTAGCCATGTCAACGAACTCAGCTGCATTGTCGAGAATGAGCTTGTTGTCCTTAACCCAAGGCTCGTTTCTGTTAGCAGCGAATACCTGCCACATACCGCCGATTGTTGCAGTCATAGAGGTCTTTCCGCCGGAAGCTTCCTTAACCTCAGCAGCTGTTGCCATGAAGCCGTCCCAATCGCCGATCTTAGCCTGCATATCAGCAGGAGAAGTGATGTTCAGATACTGCTCAGCGAGGTCTGTTCTGTAAACATATCCGCCTGCAGCTGCCTGCCAGGAAGCACCCTTGAGAACGCCGTTATCATCCTTACCGATTGCTACGGTGTAGGGGAAAGCATCAGCGAATGCGCTCTCTTCGATTCCGAGAGCAGAAAGGGGAGCTGCGATATCCATGTTGATGTACTTAAGGATCCAGTCTGCTTCTGCAACGAAGAGGTCAACGTCCTCATCGCCTGCGAAGTACTGCTCGTACTGCTCGTTAGCCTCACCGCCGGAAGTACCAACCTGTACCCAAGTGATCTGATCCTCGGTGTAGTCAGTGTTCTCAACGAAGTTCTTGATCATGGGCTCAAGGTCAGCGCCTGTCCAGCAGATGATTGTGAGCTTGTCACCGTCATCAGTAAGATCGCCGGAAGCTGCGGGAGCTGCATCATCTGTTGCTGCATCTGCGGAATCCTCAGCTGCTGCTGTTTCTTCAGCTGCTGTATCATCAGCTGCTGCTGTGTCCTCTGCTGCTGCATCCTCAGCTGCGGGAGCTGCTGTTGTAGTATCACCTGTTGATTTGTCTTCACCGCATCCTGCGAGAACTGTGCCTGCCATAGCTACTGCTGCTAA
>JALEMR010000046.1 GCA_022768245.1 Oscillospiraceae bacterium | reverse complement strand
CTGTCTGATAAGGCCGCATCCGCTCTCCGGCAACCAGCGTCCACATTCCTCCGGACACAACGGCGTTTTTGCGGCTGTCGGGGTTGTACCGACCGCTCTTGCGAAGACGTACCCACGGTCCATCGAGGTCATACACGCCGCCGATCATTTCCGGGAGACCCGTGTCACGCACACGGTAGGCTGCGTAGGGGAGCATCTGCACGGCTCTTGAGTAAATGGGAAGATCAAGGCTCATGCACAGACAATCAGGGTTTAGGGTTGTATCACTTTTGATTGCAAGAGCCAAGGGTTTTTTATTGGTAATTCTTACGACTCCTTGCTGCGTAACTTTATATACATGGGTTAGCATGGATGCGTCGCCGGTCGGCACCCGCTGATAGATGAAGTCGTGACCGTTCGCATGAATGAGCCAGCAGTCGGGAGCGCGGCCGTAAAGTTTTTCTTCGTAGGCATCGGTATTGCCGCCCTCGACTGCTACCACCCACAGAACGTCCTCACCCTCCGGTGAAACAAAGCTGTGCATTTGGAAGCCGGTGCTGATGTCACTCCGCCAATAGATTGTGTCGTAGTCCAGCGGGGTGATCCAGCGGTTGGGTTCGATCGTGTACCACGCTCTGACTTGCTCAGGATTGAGGACGTAGGAAAGTGTGATGTGCTGTCCCCCCGGCACATCATTGAGGACATATTCATCCGCAAAGATATGAACGCAGCCGTAACCGAGGGCGAAGCAGATGTTGCCATCGTTGCTCTCAACACTCTGGCGAATGAAGTCCAGCGCCTTATCATTGAACGTCTGACCCGGGTAGGCTTTTTCAAACTCCATGAGAAGCAGGCTCGGCAGATATTCCATGTCGCGGAACACGTCGGAGAATTTCAGCTCCTTACCCGTGCGGGCGTCGAGGTTGTGTGTTTTTATCTCGATGTACTCATTCTGCTGATTCTCGTCCTCATAGCGTCTTGTACGCTCGTAGAACGAGATAACTTCGCTGTCGGTGCGAGTAACAAAGGTTTCCGTCAAGACGTGCAGCTTTTTCTCCTGCGAAGCCGTTCCAAAGCAATCCCACGCCGCACTTGCGCTCTCCGCAGCGGCATCGTTGATCCGCATGACGGCCTCAGCCAGCGCGGAGTAACCATCCGGCTGCACCAAATCCCCCTCCGAAGTTAAGCAGCCGAGCGTGTAGACGGGGTAGCTCACCTCTGCCCAGCCACCGTTCACCTCGTCGGAGCGGTAGTCTGACGCCACGGAAAAGTTCAGCGCCTTCGGCGTTACCGCCGTGCCGTACTCAAAGAGCTTTACAACCTCGCTCATAAAATCGTACGGCAGTACGCAATCCTGATTATCGTAGACGTAGAGATGTTCTCCCGAGGCGAATTGGATATCCATATTTACTCCATACTCTCCCGGCAGACCCTTTACCTTGATGTTGTGTCCGTTGAGCTGCGTGATCTCATAGCGGTCAACCAGCTCGTAGATCTCGTTCAGAAATATGTGACTCTTACGGAAGCTCCGCTCCTCGTCTTTGTCACTCACCTTGTACGAGCCCTTAACCGCACCATTTACCAGCTTGGCCTGTAGCCGGCAAATATGATTCCCCAGCACACCGGGTTCGGCGTCGTCCACAGTTGAGAACCAGCAGTTAAATTCAATAATCTGTTTTGATTGAATGGTTTTGGGAGCGTTGGGGTCGCTCGCGTCTTTAGTGTAGCCGTCACCGGGATCTGTCGACCCGTCAACCTCCACTTCCACGTCCGTATCCGAATAGGAGCGGTTTGCTGCACCGCCCGTCAGAAATACGGAGGTCAACGCAAGCGGTATCAAAATGAGCCAAATCATCTGTTTCATCTCTCTTCCTCCTCTTAAATGATTAAGGCAATACCGCACAAGCCCCGCCTGTTGTCTTTGCACGCAATCTGCTTGCAGATTTTCCGTCATATTGCACAGAAATTTCTTACCGGGCGTCAGCCCGACTGCAAAATTTCTATACAATCTGACGAAAAACCTGACTTCGCATCTTGCGCACAAGCTTTGTGCGGTGTTGCCTTAACTGCTTCAACCCTCGTCGGGCGAGGGATAATCCCATAAGTCATAGCCGCCCTATTTGAAGTTGGGCGGATTCACCATCGACGCAGGCCGAGAGAAAGGACACCAAAGACAAGGCAAACAGGACACAAATCGGTTTTACATAAATAAATTTCCTCATTGCGCTCTCCTCTGATAAACTATCTCCTGTGTGACGCTGTCTGCAAGAGAACTGCGTATAATTTGGTCATTTCTGTTATCATAGTATAAATACAAATCCACTGTCGTCAGCCGTGCTTCTTCGTCCACGATCAGATGACAGCTTTGTTTCTTATCTGAATATAGCTTGATTCATCATATACCGAAAGCATACGCTTCACTTCCGAATCGTTAAAAGTCTGTATCAGCGGAGATGCTTCTTTTGCCCACGGGACTTTTAAACAGGGGTTATCGGTGATATATCCCTCGGAAACGGCATACTTGAAAAATGCTCTGTATGTTTTGAGTAGTCCGTTCATATAGCTTTCTTTCCTGCCGTTGTCGGATATGGATTTGAAAAATGCTTTCAGATGAACTGTTCTGACATCTTTAATATCGGTAATATTATGACTGTCTTTCAGATATTTTTCCAGATAAAGCAGATTATTTCTATATCCTTTCAGTGTTTTGTCTGTGAATTTCTTTATCTCACAATCGAAAATATACTCGTCAATAAGCTCTGAAATAAGCATAAAAACGCTCCCTATCCTATGCGATAAACATAAAATAAGAAGCGTTAATTTCCTGACCTATGATATACTTGCAGAAAAACCATACTCACGGAATACAGCTGTTTGTACGTCATAACTCACGGACATTTATCATAACTCTGCAAAAACCTTAATTGAAGAATTTGCTGCAAACCACGTATATACGCGGTTTTTATCAGTCCTCTTCCGGCTCCTCGGGCATATCCCAGTTGTGGTATACGTTCTGAACGTCGTCGTTGTCCTCGAGGGCGTCAAGGAGCAGATTCATCTTTTTGATCGCGTCCTCGTCGGTGAGGGTGGTGTAGGTGGAGGGGATCCTGTCTACCTCGGCGGAGAGTATCTTGTAGCCCTTTGCTTCCAGACCCTCTCTTACGTTGTGGAGGTCGTTGGGCTCGGTCTCTATCTCGGCTGTATCGCCTTCCATGGTGAAGTCGGATGCGCCCAGATCGAAGATATCGTCCATAAGAGCGTCCTCGTCCACGCCGGCTGCGTCAACTACGATGATACCCTTTGTGGTAAACATGAAGGACACGCAGCCCGATGTTCCCAGATTTCCGCCGAACTTGTCAAAGTAGTGGCGTACATCGCCCGCAGTACGATTCTTATTATCGGTCAGCGTTTCAACGATGACAGCAACGCCGCAGGGACCGTAACCCTCGTAAATGTTGGACTCATAGCTTGTCTTGTCGGAGTCGCCCATAGCCTTCTTGATTATTCTGTCGATGTTGTCGTTAGGCACGTTGTTGGACTTCGCCTTTGCGATAAGGTCGCGGAGCTTGGAGTTATTGTTGGGATCTCCGCCGCCCTCCTTTACGCATACTGCTATCTCACGGCCGATCTTTGTGAATATCTTAGCCTTTGCGCCGTCGGTAGCTTCCTTTTTTCTCTTGATGTTATTCCACTTGGAATGTCCTGACATAAATGATCTCTCCTTATATATAGATAAATATGTATTATTTATTCAAAGAAAACTCTTTGATAAATTTCTCGTATTTGGGCTCGCCCATGATCAGGGGATCTTCGCCGTGACAGGGGAATATCCTGTCGGGAGCAAGCTCGGCTATCCTCTGCATGGTATACTTTGCCGCCTTGGGACTTTCAGCGGTGGTGCTCCAGAATGAGCCTCCCAGACTTGTCAGCGCGTCGCCGCAGTACAGGTCGCCGCCGTTTAATATCCCTATTGAGCCTCTCGTGTGACCGTCCAGAGCGATTATCTTCGAATCCATGTAGATGCCGTCCGCGTCCAGGTCGCACAGCCGCATGCCGTCCTCCACGAAATAGTCAGGAGTGAAGCAGTCAATGGGCGTGTCCATGGCGGTATGTATCTTGCTTTCATGAAGCCTTCCCCGCAGGCTCGTTATATAATGTGTGCGGCAGAGATTGTCGTGGATAAGCGGATAATCGTACCTGCTCATGGCAATGGGCGCATGATACAGCTCGGAAAAATACTTCGCATTTTCCGCCGCGTCGATATGTCCGTGTGTGAGGAAGATTAGCTTGATATCATAATATGAGGAAAGCCATGTTTCGATCTCGTCACGGGCGCTTTTCCGTCCCGTGTCTATGAGGACGTCGCCGCCCATGCAGCGTATCACATAGCAGTTCACATGGTCATTGCGGAGCAGGTTGACGTTTTTATATCTTTCCGCATTTTTCAGTTCGTCGTCATAGTTTTTCATTGCAGGTCGTTCCTTTCCCAGATATATTCAAAAAGCTGTGTTATGCGTTCCTTATCCCCCAGCAGGTGCAGCCACCCGAACAGCGCTTCCAGAGAAGTCGCTCTGCTGTACTCGGCTCGGTCGGAGCTTTTGGGCACATGCCAGCCGTTGCCTGTGGCGTTACGTCCGCGGCGCATGATGCTCGCCTCGTCCTCGGTGACTATGTCGGCGATAAGCTCCGCCGCCTTCGCCTGATATGCGGCTCTTACCCGCCGCACCGCCTCGTCATGGAGATTCTTCGCCGATGTATTTGCAGTCAGCAGCAGCTTCTCCCGTACCAGCTGTTCATAGACCGCGTCGCCCATGAATGCCAGTGCAAGGGGACTGTACTGATTCGCCTGATGCTTGTCTATATTATCACTTCCTTATGGTGCCTGTGTGATGTCGGAACCTGAACAGCAGACCTATCATTTCCTTTTCGTAGGGGATGAATTCGCCGCTGTCTATCATAGCGCATATTTCGTCATAGTCAGCCCATTTCACCGCCTTTACCTCCTCGGGCTGAAGAGTGAGGGAATCAATATCAGCGTCCTGTTCGATGATGTAGTAATCGTCGAAGCCCCGCTCAAAATTGACGGTCATAACGGGGCGCACCCCGTCAAGGTCAATGTCCAGACCGATTTCCTCTTTGACCTCGCGGACTGCCGCATTGCGGCTCGTATCGCCCGAAACGGCGCTGCCGCCCACGGTCACGTCCCATTTGCCGCTCCAGCCCTCCTTGAAGGGCTGTCTTTGCTGTATCAGCATTTTCCCGTCGGAGCCGAAAATGCAGACGTGCACCACCATATGATAGTCACCCTGCTGCATTTCTTCGCCGCGGATAATTGTCCGTCCCGTTTTTACGCGGTTCTCGTCATATACGTCCCAAAGCTCCATGGCTCCTCCTATCAGAATACAAAGTCGAACTCAAAGCCGAAAATGTTGACGGTATCGCCTTCCTTGATGCCCTTTTCCTCCAGAGCGTCGATAATGCCCGTATTGCGCAGCACACGCTGGAAATACTGTAAGGACTCGTAATCGTCCATATCCACGGTGCGCATGATATGCTCCAGCCAGGGTGCTTCCACGTAGAATACCGCGTCGTCGCCGCGTGTTATCTCGAAGCGCTCGCCCATTCCCGCATTCTCGTCCAGCAGGGGAGCGGCAGGCTCCGACTCGTACACCTTTATCGGAGGAAGCTTGTCAAGCTCCGCAGCTACGCATTCCATGAGCTCCTTAGTGCCCATGGTGGTGGCTGCGGATATCTCGAAGCACTCATATCCCTTTTCTGCGATGAATTTCTTGAATTCGGCTATCCTTTCGGGGTCTGCCATGTCGCACTTGTTGGCAGCCACTATCTGAGGCCGCTCTGCCAACTCTTCGCTGAAATTCGACAGCTCGCGGTTGATTATCTCAAAATCCTCTTTTGGGTCACGTCCCTCGCTGCCCGAAACGTCCACTACATGGATCATCAGACGGCACCTGTCCACATGGCGCAGGAACTCGTGACCGAGACCCACACCCTCGGAAGCGCCCTCGATAAGTCCCGGGATATCCGCCATAACGAAGGACTTGCCCTCGCCTGCGCTGACAACTCCCAGCACGGGGGTGAGGGTGGTGAAATGATAATTTGCTATCTTAGGCTTAGCCGCGGACACCACGGAAATAAGCGTGGATTTGCCCACATTGGGGAATCCAACAAGTCCCACGTCCGCTAAAAGCTTCAGCTCAAGGGAAGCCTCTATCTCCTCGCCGATAAAGCCCGGCTTTGAAAACTTCGGTATCTGACGTGTAGGGGTCGCAAAGCGTGCATTTCCCTTGCCGCCCTTGCCGCCGTTTGCGATGATCTGCGGCTCGTCGGAGGACATATCCGCGATGATGCGTCCCGTCTTGTTATCCCGCACGAGAGTGCCGCGAGGCACCTTAACTATCAGATCGGGAGCATTTTTTCCCGTACGTCTGCCGCCGCTGCCGTTCTGACCTTTCTCTGCGGCGTATTTGCGCTTATAGCGGAAATCCAGCAGAGTAGACATGCTGTCGTCGGCGACGAATACAACGTTTCCGCCCTTGCCGCCGTCGCCGCCGTCGGGACCGCCCGCCGCCACATATTTTTCACGGTGAAAGGACACAGCGCCGTCGCCGCCGTCGCCTGCCTTCACGTATATCACTGCCTTATCAACAAACATCTTATTCTCCTATGACCGCATATTGCGGAAAAATCGTTTCATATAGTAACACACTTTTATTATACCACATTTAATACGGATTTGTCAAATTTTTTTCTTAAAAAGAAAAACGCTCCGTACTGTGACAGAGCATAATACTGATCCCCGATAAAAGTGTAGACAAAAATCTTCGCAAGATTCATATACGCAAGATTTTGCTTGATTTTTGTACACTTTTTAATCGGGGATCAGTATAAGCTGACTTATGCTTCTTTCGGAGCCTTTTCGGGAGCGTCTGCGCATTTTATCATAAGGTACATCGACGCTGCGGCGATGACAAGCCCTGCGGCAGCTCCTATGTTCATGACGGTGTTGTAATATCCTTCGCCTATGAAGAAGGAAAGGGTTTCGAACAGATTCATGATAATATGCATTATTATGCAGAGCCTTATATCGCCGAAGCGGCGGCGTATGTAAAAAAGTATCAGACTGTATATAAACACATAGAGCATGATGCCAAACGCCGGTACATTGTTCACTGCGGCTTCAAGGGATATCACAACTGCTGAAAAAATAACGGAGAAATCCTTTTCGTAATTTTTGTACAGAAGCCCGCGGAAGATCAGCTCTTCAATAAATGCATAGGAGATGTTTAACAGCAGCCATAACAGAGTCGCTAATGATGAGAAGCCTAAGGCGCTTTCTTCCGGAGCGAGGCCTGTCAGTCCGATGAACCGGTTATTTATGAAGCTGATGACAAAAAAGGCTCCTATTGAAAAGAACACCGTCCATATGCAGACCTTTCCGTTTTGCTTTGTGGGAGAGATATCGCTGAATTTGTACGAATAGAATCTCATCTGGAAAAATATCGCAGCGACGCAGATGAAGTTAAATAATAAATCACATAGGAGGGCGATCTCGGCTTCTTTGACGCCTACAAAGGATTCCATGTCAAAGGCATTCACAGATAATTTGTAAATCAGTAAAGGTATAACACCGAATATGATAGCGGACAGCTGTATTAACAAATAGGTAAAAAACGGTGACGATGCCGAGAAAAAGCGTTTTATCTTGTTCCATGCTTTCATAAACAGTCTCCTTTTTACATTTTTTCTTCTTTTTCACCAGTATACTTATTTAATACCATATTATGAGTGATTTGTCAATAATAATTTCATCTGTTTGTGCAAATCTTATGAAAATATTTGCGGCGGGAACTGTTTAAAAATGCAAAAATCCCCATCGGAGGACGGGGCGGATATCATACAATTGTCATCTTACACATCAAAAATACCCGTGACAATACTGTCGCCGACTATCTCAATGGTGCCGAAGGAGGGCTTTTTCCCGTCTCTGGGACAGGAGCAGCTGCCGGGATTCATGATGTGCAGCCCTTCCTCGAAGCGGCAGTCCCGAGCGTGAGTGTGTCCGTACAGCGCTATCTTACAGCCTGCCAGCCGCGCCGCAAGGCAGAGTCTGTCGGGAGTGAGACTTACAGTGTATCTGTGACCGTGGGCGCAGAATATCTTCACGCCGTCTGCTTCGATTATATCGCTGTCGGGGAGCATTTCATCGGTGTCGCAGTTTCCCCGCACATTGCGGAAATCTATCTCGGGATATAATGACTTTATATGTGCGACGTCCTTTTCGCCGTCGCCGAGATGTATGAACATATCCGCGTGTCCGAGATTTTTCTCGACTATAGATCTTACTGCACTGAAATTTCCGTGTGAATCGGACATTACAATAATACGCACAGCTTTCACTCCATATCATATAATAAAATGTATAGACCATTCTCTTAATACTAATTTTACTTATTATAGCATAGAATTAATAAGAATAAAAGTCTATATATGTAATTTTTTTATAAACAATTGGAAGGTGCCTGCTTATGAAGATGAATAATGTTGACCCTCAGAAAATGAATGCTTTGCTGAACGTGGTGGGCGGGAAGCTGAACATGTCTCCCGAGCAGCTTAAAAAGGAGCTTGAATCGGGTAAATTTGACAATGCCATCAGCAATATGAAGCCTGCCGAAGCGGAGAAATTCAACGCAGTAATGAAAAACCCAAAGCTTCTCGACTCCATAATGAGCACCCCGCAGGCGCAGGAGCTATACCGCAAGCTCACCGGAGGGAAGAAGTAGTGAATAGTGAATAGCAATCAGCCTTGATTCAGAACTATCCTCTAATAGCTAATTGCTGATTGCTCATCCAAGGGGGTGACTGCTTGTGGATGATCTGTCCGAGAAGATCGGCGAGATACTGAGCGACGAGGAAAGCATGAAGCAGATACGGGAGCTGGCAGATATGCTCACGGGCAGTATGTCCTCCGAGGGGACGGATAATTCTTCCGCGGACTCTCCCGAAAGCTTCGATCCCGATTATGAGAAAAAGTCCGAAGGCTCGGCGACGGGAGGCTTTCCCGATCTTTCCGCGCTGATGGGCATGCTGGGCGGCATGTCGGGGGGCGATACGCAGAACGGCGGCGGGCAGTCGGGCGGTATCGACATGGGGACTGTGATGAAGCTTATCTCCGTTATCCAAAGCACGGGGGAAAACGATAAGAACCGCAATTTTCTCATAGCATTAAAGCCGCTGCTGGGTGCGGACAAACAGGAAAGGATAGACAAGGCAATAAAGCTTCTGCGGATATATTCCATATTCCTTGCCCTTAAGGACAGCGGCATTGCAAATAATCTTGAAAATATTCTTTAGGCGGTGATATTCCGATGGATAACAATTTGAACAGCGACCCCTTCGGCAGCCGCGGGATAGCCGCCGCCGAACAGCGGGTCAGAAACAGAAACAACATGGCAAGACAGTACACGCAGATGAGCAACGGTGCATATGCTCCGATGATGACTCCGCCGCCGAGAAATAACATGGCTTCGCAGTCTGCCGTGCCGCCCGTGCCGCCGCCCGCGCCCGAGGCTGCTCCCGAGCCCGAAAAGCAGCCCGAACAGTGCGGTAATGCGCCCGATATGCAGATGATAAGGCTCCCCTTCGGGAATATCGACACACAGCGGCTCATGCTTATCCTGCTGATAGCGCTGCTTTCCTCGGAGGGCGCGGACTTTGTGCTTATAGCAGCCCTTGTGTATGTGATGATGTAGGAGAAAATATGGTATACATTGCAGCAATTGTGATACTCGGCTTTCTTATCTTCTGCCGCAGGACCGAGGACCCCGAAAAAACGGCGGTGACAGGCTTTCTCACAGGGGGAGCGGCACTGCTGGCGGCGTACTTCGCAGGCGGATATTTCGGGATAATTATACCCGTGAACCTGTTCACCGCCGCCCTTGCCCTCTGCGGGGGAGTGCCGTTCGTGCTGTTTCTGGTGATATATTCTATACTTTAGCGTGGAGCTTTCTGCGTATCTCGTCGGCGCTGATACCGAATTTATCGAAGATGACCGACGCATAGCTTGTCTCTCCGGGCATACCGCGGCGTATCTTATAGAGCCGTTCGCCTGTGGATTCCTCCACGGTAGTCACTATGCTGTCTATCTTGGAGCGGTTGTCGGGGTCGGAGTTTATCTCGTCCATGCGCAGGGCAAGCTCCGCAAGATGTGTGGCGAATATCCCCCGTGCGCCCAGCATGGTGAATATCCGCACGAATTCTCCCGCGATATCAAGGCATTCCTTGGGAGTGGTGCTCTGAATGGACTCGTTCATCAGCAGCAGGGAATTGTCGGATATGCTGTCGGCTATCTTTTTCAGGTCCTTGACCTCCTCGGTGAAGCGGGAAGAGTTTATGCCTACCTCTTCCTCCTTGGGGAAGTGGGTGTAGATGTAGTCCACGGGGGAAATAATGCATTCTGCGGCAGGGACGAATATCCCGCACTGTGCGAACAGCTGACATATGCCCACTGCACGGACGAAGGTGGTCTTGCCGCCGTTATTTGCTCCGCTCAAGAGCCAGAAACGGGCATTATCGTCCATGTCGATATCATTGCCCACCACGAGGGAATCTCCCTTTTTGTAGGGGTCTGCGGCGGCAGCGCTTCTGAAAAAGCTGATATCGAAGGCGCTTTTCAGATGAAGCTCCCTGCTTTCCATGGGTAGGATAACGGGTCGGCACATGGCGATATCACGTGATTTTGCGGTCTCCACCAGAGCCGCCGCCTTATCGAGGAAGGACAGCTGTTCGTCGATGACAGCGATCTCGCGGTAGTCGATGCAGCGGTAATCGTCCAGAGCGCGGGAAAGTCTGCCCATGTAGTCGGAGGTGACCTTTTCCAGCTCCTCGAAAAGCTTGCGGTCTATCTCGTTGGGGTCCTTGGAATCGCCCATGTAGCGGGCGTGGAGATTTTTCACGTTCACATCGGCGTACTTTGCGTTGCGGTAGAATATCCTGTCGAAAACGGAGGGCTTCTCTGTTGCCTGATTTTCGGACAAGCCCACTATCCCCGCGGAAACGGGGCGCATCTCCTCATTGAAATTGATAGCCACGGTAACGCAGCGTATCTTCTTGGAGAAAGCCTCCTTCAGCTCGGACATATCGGCTTTCAGGTCGGAGAAGCTCTTCGAAGCTTTGATATCGAGGAAATACTCAAACACACGCCTGAACGCCGCAGAGGAAGCACTTTTTCCCTCTTTTTCGTAATAATCGCAGAAGCTTTCCACCGAATCAATGAACACGTCCAGCGAGGATATCTTTGCGCTTAATGCGGCGAATGTATCGGGAGCGGACTTGTCGCTTAATTCATCGCGGTGATTGTCGAGGATAGTCGTCACCGTCCTATGGAGATTTGCGGACAGCTTGGGGAAGCGCAGCAGATCCTCCACGGCGTCAAGGCGGTAATTAATGACCTCGGGGTCTGTGCACAGCTCGCGGAAGATATTCATGGAGAACTGCGAATTTTCGGGGGAGAAATACCGTGCCAGCTTATCCAGCTGCAGGTCTGCGGCATATGTATCGGGCAGCGCCGCCAGGTCATTTCGGCGCTGTTTCAGCTTCTGTCTGATATCCTCGGTGGGGTAGAGGAGATTGACGGGGTCGCGGAGTGGTTCCATTTGTGATAAATCCTCCCTTTGTTGAATTAGCGATTAGCAAATAGCTTTTAGTGAATAGTGAAGAGTGAATAGTTTTAAGTGAAGAGTTATGAGTGAAAAGCTGTAAGTGACCGCCCATTTCTGCAAGACGGCTTCATTTATAGAAACGCAGCTTATCACTATTCACTGACTTCCGCGGGAGCATGTTACTTAAGCTGAAATACTATCAATGTGTCAACCGCTGTCGGGCGGACCCGACCACTATTCACTATATAAAAAGCGGTCCGCAAATGAATGAGAACCGCTTTTATGTAAATCAGATATTATAAGCTTGTCAACGCTGTTCCATAAGTTCCCTTCGGAAGTAACGTACCTCCGCGGGGAAAAGCAGCCTAAGCTGATAAACGAACGCCGCGGCAATAGCTGCGGGTCATCCCGCCGGGTCATTCCGCCGGGTCAGCCCGACTTAGTTGTTGATGAGCTTGTCTTCGCCGTTCCAGCTGTAGAGCTTTCTGATCTCTTCGCCTACCTTCTCGGAGGGGTGCTCTGCGTGGAGCTTTCTCATAGCCTTGAAGTGTACCTGCTTGCCTGCGGGGGACATATCCAGCAGGAATTCCTTTGCAAAGGAGCCGTCCTGAATGTCGGAGAGTATCTTCTTCATGGTCTTCTTGGTCTCTTCTGTGATGAGCTTGGGACCTGTTATGTAATCACCATACTCAGCAGTGTTGGAGATAGAATATCTCATGCCTGCAAAGCCGGACTGATAGATAAGGTCAACGATGAGCTTCATCTCGTGGATACACTCAAAGTATGCGTTTCTGGGGTCGTAGCCTGCCTCGCAGAGAGTCTCAAAGCCTGCCTGCATCAGTGCGCATACACCGCCGCAGAGAACTGCCTGCTCACCGAAGAGGTCAGTCTCGGTCTCGGTTCTGAATGTGGTCTCGAGAACGCCTGCGCGTGCGCCGCCGATTCCCAGTGCATATGCAAGACCCAGGTCAGTAGCGTCGCCTGTTGCGTCCTGCTCAACAGCGATAAGACAGGGAACACCCTTGCCTGCCTGATATTCGCTTCTTACGGTATGACCGGGACCCTTGGGAGCGATCATGATAACGTTAACGTCCTTGGGAGGAACGATGCAGCCGAAGTGGATATTGAAGCCGTGTGCAAATGCGAGGGTCTTGCCTGCTGTCAGGTTGGGAGCAATGTCCTTCTCGTAGAGATCGGCCTGCTTCTCGTCGGGGATAAGGATCATGATGATGTCAGCCTGCTTTGTTGCCTCTGCAACGGAAACTACCTTAAGACCCTGAGCCTCAGCCTTGGCAGCGCTCTTGGAGCCCTCGTACAGACCTACAACAACGTTAACGCCGCTGTCCTTAAGGTTAAGAGCATGAGCGTGACCCTGTGAGCCGTAGCCGATGATAGCAACTGTCTTGCCGTCCAGTCTGCTTAAATCGCAGTCCTGCTGATAGTAAATTTTATTCATTTCTGATTTCCTCCAATAAAATTTTATATATCAAGAATTGACCGTGTGGGTCATTCTCAATTTACTTTTTGATAGTGTCCGCGCCCTTCTGAATGGCGATAGTGCCCGTTCTGACTATCTCCTTGATGCCGTAGCCCGAGATAAGCTCTCTGAAATGGCGGAGATGATTTGTTGTGTCGGATATCTCGATAGTCATGGTAGTGGGGGTGATATCGGCTATCTTCGCGCCCATTATCTCGCAGATAGTGAGTATCTCGTTGCGCTGATTGGGCTGAGCGTTTATTTTGATGAGCTGCAGCTCTCTTGCGAGAAGCTCGTCCGCAGCGAGAGTCTTTATCTTTAACGTATCCACCAGCTTGTTGAGCTGCTTTTCAAGCTGCTGAGCGGTATGCTCGTCGCCGTCGGCAACTATGGTGATGCGTGAGATAGTGGGGTCGTCGGTCTCGCCCACGGCAAGGCTGTCGATATTGAAGCCTCTGCGGGAGAATAGTCCCGAAACGCGTGAAAGCACGCCTGCATGGTTTTCTACTAAAATTGAGATGGTATGTTTCATAACGATCATTCCTTACTCTTAATATTATATCCTTGATTCTTCGGGATTTCTTTATAAAGAAGTTTCATATTTGTAAACGTTGCACTCGATAAAATATGGACCCTTTGCGTCCTTCATGCGCTTAGCTGCCGCTGCCGCTTCGGACATGGTCTCGACCCGCTCGGCGGGAATGCCGTAGGACTCCACCAGCTTGACAAAATCGGGATTCCCCTTTAACCGCACCGCAGCCTGTCTGTCCTGATACTTGTTGGTCTGGAGCTCTCTTACCATGCCCAGACGATTGTTTCTCATGAGAATTATCTTCACGGAGATGTTTTCCTGCACGATAGTTGCAAGCTCCATCATTTCCATCTGGAAAGCGCCGTCGCCGCATATCGCCACGACTTCATTGTCGGGGTTTGCCATTTTTGCGCCCACTGCCGCAGGGATAGCATAGCCCATGGTGCCCATGCCGCCGTTGACGAGAAGTCTGCCGCCCTTCATTTCGAAGTTGTTGCAGGTCCATATCTGATTCTGTCCCACGTCCGCAACGCAGACAGTGTTCTCGGGCATCTGGGCGGAGAGCCTTTTCAGGAAAAGCTTGGGATTCAAGAAGCCCTCGTTTTCCTCCTCGGTGGGAACGCGGTTCTGAATGTCGGACAGCATAGCCCTCCATTCGGAATAGTCCCCCTTGGGAGTGAGCTGTGCAAGCTCGGTGAGGATAGTTTTGCAGTCGCCTACCAGCGGATAATCAACGGCGATATTTTTGCCTATCTCGGCAGGGTCGATGTCAATGTGTATTATCTTCGCAGATTTTGCGAGGAATTTCGGGGAAGTCACCGCACGGTCGCCCGCTCTTGCGCCAATAAGTATGAACGTATCGCATCGGGACACCGCTTCGTTTGCGGTATTTACGCCGTGCATGCCCATCATGCCGTAATACAGCGGGTGCGCCGTGGGGTAGAGAGAAAGTCCCATCATGGTGGAAACGGCGGGAATGCCCGTTTTCTCGGTGAATTGAAGGAGCGCGTCACGGGCGTCGGAGAGGAAAACTCCGCCGCCTGCGCAGATAAGCGGTCTTTTCGCAGACGCGATAGCCTCGCTTATCTTTTTCAACTGCATTGGATTGCCCTTGACGGTGGGCTTGTATGTACGAAGAGAAATAGTCTCGGGGTAGTCGAAATCTATCATCTTAGTCTGAACGTCGGAGGGAACGTCGATAAGCACGGGGCCCTTTCTGCCCGTTCCTGCGATGTAGAAGGCTTCCTTGAATATCCTTGGGATATCGGCAGCGTTCTTCACAAGATAGCTGTGCTTCACGAACGGCATAGCGGAGCCTGTTATGTCCGCCTCCTGGAACACATCGGAGCCTATCTGGTCGGTGGAGACCTGTCCCGTGATGAAAATAACGGGCACGCTGTCCATGTAAGCGGTAGCGATAGCTGTTATAAGATTTGTTGCGCCCGGACCCGACGTAGCCACGCATACGGCGGGCTTGTTGGAGATGCGCGCATAGCCGTTGGCGGCATGTCCCGCGTTGACCTCGTGGCGGACAAGCACATGGTGGATATCGGAATCGTAAAGCTTATCGTAAAAAGGGCAGATAGCGGCGCCCGGATATCCGTACACGACCTTAATACCCTCGTTTTCAAGACACTTGACCATTGCTTCGGCGGCAGATATCATCGCCCTCACGTCCTTTCGTTTTACAGAAATTATCAAAAATACCGACAAAACGCCGATATACAGTTACATTATATAACATTTCAGAAAATAAGTCAAGAGACAAGTCAAAGTAGATAAAAATTAATAAAAAATTCATAGAAGCGACAATTTGAGGATGCCATTCACGGCAGAATATAATTTACTTGTGGTATTTTTTGCCTGAGTTTATCATAAAGCCGCGGTATATCTGCTCCATGACCATTACCCTTGCAAGCTGGTGTGGGAAGGTCATTTTTGACATGGACAGCCGCAGGTCTGCCTGCTTTTTCAGGCTTTCCGCTATCCCGTAGGAGCTGCCTATGATGATATTTATCGTGCTTTTGCCCTCGGTGGGGACTCTTTCAAGCAGCCCCGCAAGCTCCTCGGAGGGGATCTGCTTCCCCTCTATGCACATAGCGATATTATAGCTTCCGTTTGTGAGCTTTGCGCGTATCTGCTCGGCTTCCGTATCAAGAGCCCTTGCGATCTCCTTGTCGGAGGGGTCGTCCCCCAGACGGCTCTCGGGGAGCTCGATAACGGAAAAACGGCAAAAGGCGGATAGTCTCTTGCCGTACTCTGCGCATGCCGCGCGGAGATATTCTTCTTTCAGTTTTCCTGTTGCTATGATGTTTACATTCATGGTATTTATCAGTCCTTTGTGGATTAGCAGCTTTTAGCGATTAGCAATTAGCGATTAGCGGGGAAGTCCGTAGTACTTAGTGATTAGCGATTAGTGATTAGTCAATAGCTTTTAGTCCGAAAGCTTCAAGTCCATAGTCCTTAGTGAACGCAGTGGACGAGCCGCCAACAGCAAGCCCCAAATAGCATAATAACCATTTACTCAATGATACGAACAACAGCCAACCCCGAAGGGTGTTGGCGCCCAACTAAAACTAAGCGGAGCATTGGTAAATCTTACGTATTTGAGCGGGGCAAAAGAGAGAGGGTGAGGGAAAGGTGAGCGCGAGAGGGAAAACCGTAGGGGGAGAGAAAAGCGGCGCTACACTCAAACTAAATCTTTCGTAGATGGTACGAGTAAGCCGCTTGTCTTTCCCCCGGAGGTGTCCCTCTCGCACCGCGTCGGAAGATGAAATCTTCCGATGAAAACATATAATAGCCCCGATGATAAAAACAATTACAAAGAACCGGAACTAACTGCCGCTAACAATGTCAATCGATAACTGTCAACTGTTAACTGTAGTAGTGGTGAAGGTTATTGATTCCATGGTCTGGGGCGGGGTGGTGGTTGTTTCTGCCGCTGTCGTTGTTTCAAGGGATATCGTTACTGTTTCCGTTTCGGGAACGGTCGTTGTGACGGTGGTCTCTTCAAGGCTCTCGGGTGCGGTCGTCTCGGAAACTGTCTCCGACGGAGCAGTCTCGGGAGCTTCTCCCGTTATCGTGAAGTTCACCAGTATCACCGTTATCTTCCCGATGTTCAGCCCGCAGGGGAGATTGTTCGTCTTGTCACATAATAATGTGTATTTCTCGCCGCCGCAGCTGCCGCGGTAACAGAGATTCGTCTCTGTCTCCGAAAAGTCAAGGGAATTGATGTTCGCCGCCGCATTGTCCAGCGCGGAAAATACGCTCATGAACGCCGCTCTCGACGGTATCTTATCCGTTTCCAGATTCAGACTTAAGTCTCCGAGAGATGCGGTGATGCCTTCTTCGCCAAGCTTTATTTTTAAGCCTGCTACCGTGTCGGGCTTGTCAAGGGCAAGCTCCCAGTTTCCGCCGCCAAGTCGGGTCAGTGTTCCGCCGTAGGTCAGCAGCTCTTCGTCGTCCTCGCCGTCTACCGTTATCTCGCACTGCGCAGTGTAGAGCTTGTCAGCGCCCGACGGAGATTGGGTAAGCGTATCGGCAAGCCCTTTGCAGCCGCCCAGTATCACAGCCGAAAATGCTGCCGTCAGTCCAAGTGTAATGAGCCGTAATATCTTCTTTTTCATAATTGCCCTCCGTTCAAAGTCGGAACAGAAAGCACATCGGATAATGCTTATCTGTCCATTTCTTTAAACACAAAGGGCAGGCGGTGTATCACATCGCTCGGGAGCATGCCTGTCTGTGAAAGCTCCTCTGCCGTCTTATCCGCAGCATAGCCGTGAATGTAAGCGGCACAGGCAAGAGCTTCGGCAAGAGGCAGCCCCATGGCGGCAAGTCCTGCGCAGATGCCTGTGAGAACATCTCCGCTGCCGCCTCTGGAAAGCCCCGGATTCCCCGTGAACGATACGTAGGCGGCGTCGCTGCTTATAATAAATGTTGGAGTACCTTTGGCGAGAATAACTGTCTCATATAAGCTGCAAAACCGCATAGCCGTTCCCGGACGGTCGGCAAGCACCTCCGAAAGGGGCATATCCATTATCCGTGCAAGCTCCGCAGGGTGAGGAGTCACCGCCGCTTTTCCCTTTGCGTTTCTGATAATATCTATGCAGGGGGCAAGGCAGTTTATGCCGTCGGCGTCGATTATCAGCGGCACTTCCGCATGATTTACCAGCTCTTTTACGAGCTTTTTCGTGTTTTCGGTGACGGACAGTCCGCACCCAACTGCGCATACGGTGGACTTGTTCATCTCGTTTATGAGGATATCCGCATTGTCGGCGGATATGGAGCCGTCCTCCGCCGCTTTCAGATTGAGATACACGCTCTCAAAAATGGACGAGGACAGCGTTTTTATCACTCTGTCAACGGAAGCTGTCTTGACCAGTCCCGCGCCGCTCCGCAGAGCCGCAGATGTGGAGAGTGCGGCGGCACCCGTCATGTTCTTGCAGCCTGCGATGTTGAGGACCTTTCCGAAGGTGCCCTTGTGGGAGTTTTTCGGGCGCACGGGGATATGCTCCTTGACGAAGTCCATATCCACGCGGCGGATAAGTCTTTCCATGCTGTTTATGCATGAGTCGGGAATGCCGATGTCACAGACGATGACCTCGCCGCAGTACTCGGACAGGGGATACACAGCGGTGCCTATCTTTTCCAGCCCGAATGTGACGGTATAGTCGCAGTGGAGGGTATCCTCACAGACAAGCCCCGTCTGACCGTTTCCGCCCGAGGGGATATCCATTGCGATTTTGAGGGCATTGCAGCTCTCGGCGTAGCGTAATATCTCGGCGATATTTTCGGGGAGCTCGCCGTGGAATCCCGTGCCGAACACGCAGTCTACGATGACCTCGCTGTCGCAGAGGGTATCGAAAACATTTTCCTTGCCGTCGGAGAGCATTATCACGGGCACGAGACCCTCTGCAAAGAGGTCGCCCAGCTCCTTGGCGGCGATATCTGTTCCCGCCTCGTCGGAGAGCATGATACAGCTGACGGAGAACCCCGCACCTGCAAGCTTTCTTGCGGCAGTGTAGCCATCGCCGCCGTTATTGCCCTTGCCGCAGAGCATGGTTATTTTTCCGCCGAGTTTCTTTTCGGACATTATCCGCACGATATTAGCCGCTGCGGCGTCGCCCGCGTTTTCCATAAGCTGATAATAAGACACGCCCAGCTGATCGGCGCGGCGTTCTATCTCCCGCATCTGTGACGGCGTAACGTAAAATTTAGTCATAATGAAAACCTCCCCCTATACGGGTTTGTGAATAGTGAAAAGTGAAGAGTGAATAGTTATTAGTTGACAGTTTATAGTTGTTAGTTAACAGTTATTAGTTATCAGTGAACAGCCTCAAGTGAACAGTAATCAGTGAACGCAGTGGACGAACTGCCCGCAGGCTATGAAACCGTAGGGGGAGAGAAAAGCGGCGCTACACATGAAATAAATCTTATGGAGCAGGTACGAGTAAGCCGCTTGTCTCTTCCCGAAGTTTGTCCTCCCACGCGCGTGGTGGGACAAACGCAGTTAGTCAGCCAAATTAGCCGTTAACGCCTTACAATTTTCTTCTCATAAACAAACCGCAATTTAAAGATGAAGCTGATAAGCAAATGTGAGTGAAAAAGGGGCGGCAGGGGCGGGACCTTTCGGGTCGGGGGAGTTATAGGCTGCAAACTTGGAACAGCAATATCCCCGCAATGCATATCAGACTTCCCGCAAAATTGGTCTTGCTGTATTTCTCGCGGTTTATCAGCGATATCACAAATAATACTATGATGATGAGCGGCTGTATGAAGGAGTATTGTACCATACTTACCGCTATTATCGCATTTTCAAGAAGCAGTCCGAATGCGTTCGGAAGCTTCGCTAAGGCTACTATCGCAGTCTCCTTCGGCTTCTCCTTGATAAGCTCCTTTATCCCCGATCTCGGCAGGAGAACTATCGCTAACAGTATCAGCGCAAAGAATAACGCCATCGTGGGGGATATCCTGCCGTCGGCGTTTATCGCAGTTACGGTCAGCCCGTAGCCGTATTTTGACGCAAGATATAATATCAGCGGGAGGACTATCCTTTTGTAGTTTATGTTCCTCTTGCCGGAGGCGGCTATCATTATCAGACCTATCGCAGTCAGCGCTATGCATAACGTCTTTGCTGCGGTGAATGTGCCCGTGCCCATTAGTATGTCCGTAAAATAGGACAGGAACATCACTGTTCCCAGCCAGGCTTTCAGCTCAAAGGCGGAAAGCTCTGTCAGTATCTTCGCCGACATCAGGAACTCAAACAGCTTCGATAAGAACAACAGTATGATGAACAGTATCGTAAGCGGCGTAAATGCGCAGTTCCTGTCCGAAAAGGGGAGTATGAACAGCATGAATACCGAGGTCGCCGCCGCCATGATGAAGGTCATACGGTCGCCTGTCAGCTTCGCCTTGGATACGGCGTATTTGTCGTTGAGTGATGTTATCGTGTAGCATGCGACTACAAGCAGGAGTAATACTATCGTTGGCATATTCAGAGCCTCATTTTATACAAAAATATCCGACAGGACAAAATGTACTGTCGGATGAAATTTCAAAAATATATAAGAAAGCTCTTATGCTTCCTCGGAGAAGCCGCTCTCAACAAGTTCAACAAGACCTTCAACAGCTTCCTGCTCGTCGGGTCCGTCAGCGATAACTCTGATCTGTGTGCCGCCTACAATTCCGAGTGAAAGAATGCCCAGAAGCGACTTAGCGTTTACTCTTCTTTCTTCCTTCTCGATCCAGATCGATGACTTGAATTCGTTTGCCTTCTGGATGAAGAATGTTGCCGGACGGGCGTGCAGACCAACCTGATTCTGAACCATTACATCTTTAACAAACATATAACTCTCTCCTATCTTTAAGCGGCGTATAGCCTTTGTGGTATCTCCAACAATTATTATTATACAATGCAAAATCGAGATAGTCAATGAATTTTTA
>JALEMR010000036.1 GCA_022768245.1 Oscillospiraceae bacterium | reverse complement strand
CAATAAATACAATTATTTATTATTATAACACATAATTTTGGATTTGGCTACAATATTTAAGCACTTCTCAAGAATTTTATCACTTTGTTCATTTTTGGTCAGATTTACCCAGCAAATTCGTGCATCTCGACGAAACCATGTAAGCTGCCGCTTTGCATAATGGCGGGTAGACTGCCTTATCTTATCAAGACAGCTTTCCTTATCCTCCTGTCCCTCAAAGTAAGGGATAAGCTCCTTAAAGCCGATAGCCTGTGCAGCGGTCCTCATCTCGCCGCTGCGGTAGACTCTCTCTGCCTCTTCGACCATGCCGTTTTCCGCCATTATTGTCACTCTGCGGTCGATACGGTCATAGAGGTCCTGTCGATTTTCGTAGTTAAGGCCTATCATGCACAGCTCATAGGGCGACTCCTTTTCGCGGCTGATACGCATATTCTCATCGAAGGAGCGTCCCGTGGTCTCGAAGAGCTCCAGCGCCCTGACTATGCGGATAACATTATTTTCGTGAAGTCTTGCTGCTGCGTCGGGGTCCACGCTGCGAAGCCTTTCCAGCATATATGCCCCGCCCTTTTCCCGAGCCTCTGCTTCCAGGCGGCTGCGAACAGTGTTGTCAGAGGCCGCCTCCTCAAAGGAGATATTATCCACCAGCGAGGAAATATAAAGTCCGGTCCCTCCCACGACAATGGGCAGCTTACCCCGGGAATATACCTCACGGATAGTCTGAGACGCCAGCTTCACATAATCCGCCACAGAAAACGCGTCATCGGTATCGAGGATATTCATCAGATGATGAGGCACCCCCAGCCTTTCCTCCATAGAAGGGACAGCGGTAACGATATCCATATTCTTATAAATCTGCATAGAATCGGCGGAGACGACCTCACCGTCCAGTCTTTTAGCAAGCTCTGCGCCCACAGCAGTCTTACCCGAGGCAGTAGGTCCGCATATCACAAGCAGGGGAATCTTATCGTTCATTATGCCGCATCCTTTCTTGGTAGATAATAAAACAACTGAAAAAAGCCGACCGCATAAGCGCAGCCGGCGAATTTCCATTAAGATTATCAGTCAGAAACGTAGGGAATAAGTGCTACGTATCTTGCGCGCTTGATAGCTGTTGTAAGCTCTCTCTGATGATAAGCGCAGGTACCTGTTACTCTTCTGGGAAGGATCTTGGATCTATCAGTCATGTTGTTCTTAAGTCTGTTGATATCCTTATAATCGATCTTGTCGATCTTAGCTTCGCAGAATTTGCAAACCTTTTTACGGGTTCTCTTCATGCCTCTGGAAGATCTTTCTTTTTCCTTTTCCATCTATGAAACCTCCTTGTTTAGTTTTGGCTGTAAAGTTATAAATTGTCAGAACGGCAGGTCGCTGTCGTTGATGATCTCCTCGAAATCGTCAATGGATCCAACGGAAACGCTGGGAGCCGCCTGCTGAGGAGCAGGCTGAGACGCAGGAGCAGAATAGTTGTTCTGAGGCGCAGTATATCCGCCGCCATAGCCACCTGCGGAAGCGCCCGAGGACGCACTCTTTGTTTCTCCGAAGGAAACATTGTCGACCCATACATCGGTGGTATAGTGCTTTACATCGGGATGATTCTTGTCATTATAGGAGCCTGTCCTAAGAGAGCCCTCAACAAGGATCATCTTGCCCTTATTGAAATATCTCGAAACGAACTCCGCGGTCTTATTGAAAGCCACGCAGTTAATAAAATCAGTCACTCTTTCCTGACCATTCTGAGCAGCCTGCGAAGACTGCGGTCTGTCGATAGCAACAGAAAATCTGCAGGACATAACACCATTCTGGCTCTGTCTGAGCTCAGGGTCATGAGTAAGTCTGCCCATTAAAATGACCTTATTGATCGCACAAGCACCCAGCATATAAAAGCACCCTTTCCGATAAAATTACTTAACAGTAACAGTGATCATTGAACGCATAACGCCGTCTGTGATCTTAAGCACACGATCAAGCTCAGCAGGGAAATCGGGCTTGCAGTTAAATGTGTAGATCACATAATAGCCCTCAGACTCGTAGTTGATGTCATAAGCGAGCTTTCTCTTGCCCCAGTCATCAACGTTGTCGAGAGTACCGTTAGCCTCGATCAGTGTCTTAAACTTTTCAACCAAAGACTTAACCTGCTCCTCTCCCTGCTTAAGAGAGAAAACGATCATAGCCTCATAGTTTTCGTTCAGCTTTGCCATTACAAAAGCACCTCCTCTTGGATTACGCCCGACGTGAACGCGGGCGAGGAATAATCAGGCATCTACCGCGGCAATGTCACCGCAGACCAATGCTAATAAAGATAATACCACATTTAATCGAATTTGTCAAGAGCATTTGAAAATTTTTCGAACATATTTTCGCATGAAAAATTCTCCGTTTTTTGTGGATTTTCTACATAATACGCAAAAACGGAGCCGCCCGAAAGCAGCTCCGCTGAAAATCTTACTAAGACCTTATCAGTTAACGATAGTCTTCTCGGTCTCCTTGTCGAAGATGTGGATCTTGTTAGCGTCGATAGCAACTCTGATAGTATCCTGAGGACGAGCTGTGGAACGAGGATCAACGCGGGCTGTGAGAGAGATACCCTCGCAGTTGAGGTACAGATAGGTCTCTGCACCCATCATTTCGGTGATCTCAACGTCAGCCTCGATGATACCTGTCTTAGCTGCGGAGAGGAACATTTCCTCATCGTGGATATCCTCGGGACGAACACCTGTGATGATTTCCTTGCCTACGAGATCGTTGAGAGCAGCTTCTGCTTCCTCGGTGATCTTGGACTCGGGAACCTCAACATAGTACTTCTTACCTCTGGAGGTCTTGGTATCCTCGGAGCCGAACTCAACAGCAAACTTGCCGTCCTCGGTCTTTCTGAGTACGGAGTCGATGAAGTTCATCTGAGGAGAGCCCATGAAGCCTGCAACGAAGAGGTTTACAGGGTTTGTATAGAGGTTCTGAGGAGAGTCAACCTGCTGAATGAAGCCGTCCTTCATAACAACGATACGGTCACCCATTGTCATAGCCTCTGTCTGGTCATGTGTTACGTATATAAATGTAGTACCCAGCTTCTGGTGGAGCTTGGAGATCTCGGTTCTCATCTGAGCACGGAGCTTAGCATCCAGGTTGGAAAGAGGCTCGTCAAGTAAGAATACCTGAGGCTCACGGACAATAGCACGTCCCAGTGCAACACGCTGTCTCTGACCACCGGACAAAGCCTTAGGCTTTCTGTCGAGGAGGTGGGAGATATCGAGGATTCTTGCAGCTTCCTCTACCTTACGGCTGATCTCGTCCTTGGGCACCTTACGGAGCTTCAAACCGAATGCCATGTTCTCAAATACTGTCATATGAGGATACAGAGCGTAGTTCTGGAAAACCATCGCGATATCTCTGTCCTTAGGCGCAACGTCGTTTACGAGACGGTCGCCGATATAAAGCTCACCCTCAGAGATTTCTTCCAGACCTGCGATCATACGAAGAGTTGTAGACTTTCCGCATCCGGAAGGACCAACGAGGATAATAAATTCCTTATCCTTGATTTCAAGGTTTACGTCCGAAACAGCAACAACGCCGCCGGGGTATTTCTTATAGATTGATCTAAGTGACAAACTTGCCATGTAGGTTGACCTCCTAATTGATTATTGCTGCCGAGATCGTAGTTGATTTCTTACACGTCATTCGGCTATACTAATATAATAACAGATTTGCCCACCGAAAACAAGTCACTTATTAACCAAACTTATAAAAAATTATTTATTAAGTTTGACGGAAAATTTCACTAATTTGAAAGCCGTGTGAAAATGTGTAATTATTTTGTATAGATTTTTTCAATTTCTTTGTGCATAATTTCACGGCAGCTTCCGAGGGGCAGTGTTTCGTCCAGAGGGAGCCCGCCTATCTGCACGCGTTTCAGGTAAACGACTTCATTTCCCAGCGCGTGTATCATGCGCTTCACCTGATGATATTTTCCCTCATGGAGGGTGATGTACACCTTTTTCCTGTCGGGCAGCAGCTCTATCTTTGCGGGCAGACATTTCTCATCGCCGTCGATGGTCATGCCCTCCTCAAAGCGTTCAATGTAGGACTCGTCCGCTTCCCGGTCAAGTTCGGCGTAGTATATCTTGTCCACATGGCTTCTCGGAGAAAGCATCTTATGTGCAAGCTCGCCGTCATCGGTGATGAACACAAAGCCCTCGGTGTCCTTGTCCAGCCTTCCCGCGGGGAAAAGCCCCTTCCTGCGCAGTTCCTGCGGGATAAGCTCCAGCACTGTGGGGGAAAGCTCGTCCTTGACGGCGCATACCGTCCCCGCAGGCTTGTTCAGCATGATATACACGTATTTACGGTAGTTTATCTCATTGCCGTTCACGCTGACGATATCGCTTCCCGTGACTATCTTCATATCGTACAGCTTAGCAATTTCTCCGTTGACGGTGACCTGCCGCTTTTTGATAAGCTCCTTGGCGTCGTTCCGCGATATTCCCAGCTGCGCCGAAAGATATCGGTCAAGGCGCAGGGTCTCGGGTTTTATATACATAATGTGCGTTTCCTTTCATTTAACATTATATATAGTATAACACACTCCGCGGATAAAATCAAGCTGTGACCGCACCAAAAAACAAAAAGCGGTTCCCCGCCCATATCAGCGCGGGGAGCCGCAGATCGCCATATAGCAGAATATGTACTATCCTCTTTTGCGCGAGGTATTTCTGCGCTTGCTGTCCATATTCTTCTTGATGTCGCTCATCTTCTCGTCGGAGCTCTGCTTGAACTTGTTCATCATATCTTCAAAAGCGGCTTCCTTGGTAAGAGGAGCCTTTTCCTGAAGCTGTCCCTGTACAGCGGGACGGTTCCTGCCGCCGTTTCCGCGGTCATTCCCCCTGTTTCCGACGCTGCCCTTTCCGGCTCCCTGAGGTCCGCCGCGCCTAATATCCTTCTGCGGGTGAGGATTATCGGAAGCTTTTTTAATGGAAAGCGATATTTTCCCTTCCTCGCTGACCGACAGGACCTTTACCTTTACCTCCTGTCCTATTGTGAGGTGGTCTTTGATCTCGCTTACAAATGTGTTTGCCACTTCGGAAATGTGAACCATTCCCGTAACATTCGGTTCAAGCTCAACAAAGGCTCCGAAATTAGTGATCCCCGTCACCTTTCCGTCATAAATTTTTCCAACTTCCGGCTGCATTTAAATTATGATCCTCCCGACAAATTAACTTCTTGTAGTATCGTAAAAACGGCGTTCCGACGGATATGCATAGCCATAAAGCTCAATAGCGATACGCTCCATATAGGCGCGCTCGTCGTCCTCGTTCAGTATGCTGGCATAGCTGGCGTTTTCGGCGGTAAGGGCTTCCTTTTCCTCTTCAAGAGCCCGGAGGACAGCCTGCTTTTCCGCAACGTCTTTCTTATCCGATGAGATAGAATATGCGCAATAGACCAGCACGGCGCCCGCAGCCACAAAGGTGAACAGCCTTCTTCCGACGCTGCCGCTTTTCTGCTTCTTAATATAGAGCTTTCCGCCTTTGGTCTTATATTCCATATCATCTCACCTCGCCTGTTTTTACTCTCCCTTATATTATACACCAAACACTGTATCTTTTTCAAGTAAATTTTGAAATGTTCCTACTGATTTGTATAATTATTACAAATCTTCTTGCCGATATCATTATCATTATGTATATATTTACATCATTCACCCTTATTCTTCCTTTTTCTCAGCTTTCCGAACGCCTTCCGAAGCCCTCCGCAAAGCCTGCGGAGCAGTCCCGTGACGGTATTTCCCACCGCCGTCAGATAGAGTACCGCTCCTATAGCCGCTCCCGCAGCGCAGAAAAATCGGACCACTCCTCTGCCCATAAGCGCCGACAGCAAAAACACCGCCAGCCCGAATATTATCATATATACGATATCCGCCGCGGCAGTAGGTATTTTTCTGCCCATAAACGGGAAGATTATTCTTATCGCACGGAAAATATCGTACACTACCCCCAGCGCTCCGCCGAGGATGACCGAGCACAAAAATATAAACACCTGCTGAGGTATGGTGAAAAAGGTCTCGATGCCGCCCGTAAACAATCCGCCGCTCATCGGAACAGCTTTCCCAGCATGCCTGTTTTTCCCGTGCGGTCGCGGTCGCCGTAGGTCACCGAGGATATCTCCCCCGTCAGGGACAGCTGTCCGTTTTCAAGACTCAGTTCTCCCACCTTCATTCCCCTTCCCTTTATGGTCATCATTCCCGCGCAGGTGTATATTATAATAGTATCCTCGTCAAACCGTCCGGTGTCCGTCACGCCGGTTACCGTCATGCTTTTCCTGTCCGTCAGCGACATGCTGTGCACGCTCTCACTCACTTGTATTCCTCCCTTGAAGAAGTCTTATAATATTATATTCCCGCGGCTGATCATTTAGTACGGAGTACTTAGTACTTAGTACCTAGCTATTGCTGATGCCCGGAAATTGGTACTCTGTACTTTGTACTATGTACTAAGTACTCCGTACTATGTACTAGGTACTTTTTTTACACAAAATCTATTGACAAATCCGCCGCGGGAGTATATAATTAATATTGTATATTTATGTGCGGACCGTTTGGGAAGATTCCCTGAACAGTATTTATTGCGGCACAGGAAAGTGTATGCCGCTCTGAATTTTTTAAAGGACTTATTCTACTATACTCTGCATTTTTATTTTCGCCGCGCTCCGATCATTTGCAATACAGACAAAAAAATTGTTTTTCAGTTTATGTACGGTTTTTGTCCTGTCACGGTATTATCGGAAACGGCGTCGGCTCCGCTTCGGAAAAGCGGGATCATTTCTGTCGGAATTGTTTGTTAAGATGTACGGATACTTTATAGCTTTGGCAGCTGCCTTAAGACTGACCGAAATATCGGGCATAATACTGCCATGTAAAACAGACTGCGTTTTCGGACGCTTTGTCCGCAGTTGAGTTAACTGTTTTTATTGCTTATACTTTACCTTCCGCAGGAAATAATATGTATAAAAAATACGGAGAGCACGGAATAATAACGGTACCGGTAAATCTACAAATGATAATGCCAAAAATATTTAAGAAAGATGAGGTAATTTTTAGTGGCAAGAAATGATACGGAATACAAAATAAACGACTTCGGCGAGAAAATAGCCGTAAAACAAGACTCCGGAAAGCCCGAGCTCCCTCCCAGAGGTCAGCCCGCAGATACCTTCGTTCCCAGGAACAGCTATAATCAGAATTACGGCAGAAGCTTCAATCAGTACGACCGCACTCCCAGACAGCCCGCTTACCGCGAAACCACAGGCAGCAAATATCAGAACGGCAATAACAATAACAAGCGCTCCTATCAGCAGAATTACAGCGGCAGCGGAAATAATAACAGGGACGCCGCATTTATCAGGGATAACAGCAGCGGCAATAACGGCTCAAATAACGGAAATCAGCGTGCAGGCGACAGCCGCTCCAATTTTAATAATAACAGCAGTAATAACAATAACCGTCAGACAGGCTTCCGCCGCTCCTATCAGCAGAAGTCCTACACAGCACGCAGGAACTGTCAGCAGAACCGTTTCCGCGACAGCGCTTCCGCAAACGATAACGACGCGCAGCAGCAGAATAAGTATCTCCCAGCAGGAAATTCCTTCGATAATGCTCCCGCTCAGACAAGGCTCACCGATGAGCAGAACAGCTACCGCTCCAATCACAAGGACGTAAAGCGTACTCCTCTTAAGATAATCCCCCTGGGCGGTCTCCATGAAATAGGCAAGAATATGACCGTATTCGAATGCGCCAACGACATCTTTATCGTGGACTGCGGAATGGCGTTCCCAGACAGCGATATGCCCGGCGTTGACATCGTTCTGCCCGATTTCTCCTACATCGAGGAAAACGCCGACCGCGTAAGAGGCGTGGTCATCACTCACGGTCACGAGGACCATATCGGCGGTCTCCCCTATCTTCTCAAGAAGATAAATGTACCCGTTTACGCTACCCGTCTTACAGTGGGTCTTATCGAAAACAAGCTCAAGGAGCACAATCTATCAAACAGTGTAAATCTTAATGTGGTAAAGCCCCGTCAGACCGTGAAATTCGGCTGCATGGCAGTTGAATTTATCAGAGTGAACCACTCCATTCCCGACGCTGTTGCTCTGGCGATACACACTCCTGCGGGAATAGTCGTTCACACGGGGGACTTCAAGGTGGACTATACCCCCATCGAGGGCGGAGTTATCGACCTGGCACGCTTCAGCGAGCTGGGCTCACGGGGCGTACTTGCTCTTATGGCTGACTCCACCAACGCCGAAAGACCCGGCCACACCGCTTCCGAAAGGACTGTCGGTGCTTCCTTTGAAAAGCTCTTCGACAGGGCGGAGGGCAAGCGAATCATCATCGCCACCTTCTCCTCCAATATCCAGCGCATTCAGCAGATAGTCAACCATGCGGTGCGCTGCGGCAGAAAGGTTGCCGTTTTCGGACGAAGCATGGTCAACGTTATCAATACCGCCACCGAAATGGGATACCTTAAGGTGCCCGAGGGCGTGCTTATCGACCTGGATACCATGAACCGCCTGCCCTCCGAAAAGGTGGTGCTCATCACCACGGGCAGCCAGGGCGAGCCTATGTCCGCTCTTACGAGAATGGCAATGAACGAACACAAGAGCGTTACCATTACTCCCCAGGACCTTATCATCATTAGCGCAACGCCTATCCCCGGCAACGAAAAGCTGGTAACAAAGGTGGTCAACGAGCTGATGAAGTCGGGCGCGGAGGTCGTTTACGAGGCAATGTACGACGTTCACGTTTCGGGTCACGCATGTCAGGAGGAGCTTAAGCTCATGCAGGCGCTTACAAAGCCTAAGTTCTTCATCCCCGTCCACGGCGAGTACAAGCATCTGAAAAAACACGCGGGAGTAGCTCTCTCCATGGGAATGAGCGAGAACAGCGTTATCATCGGCACAAACGGCGACGTTATCGAGACCGACGGCGTTACCATGGGCATCACGGGCGCAGTCCATGCGGGAAGAGTCCTGGTGGACGGTCTGGGCGTGGGCGACGTGGGCTCCATTGTCCTCCGCGACAGAAAGCATCTCGCCGAGGACGGACTTATCGTGGTGGTCGTTACTATCGAAAGCGAAAGCGGCACTATCCTTGCAGGTCCCGATATCGTTTCCCGCGGCTTCGTATATGTCCGCGAGTCCGAGGAGATGATGGACGCCGCAAGAGAACTGCTCACACAGACTCTTACAAGGTGCCTTGACAGCAATATCCGTGACTGGAATACGATAAAATCACGTATCAAGGACGATCTCAGTGACTATATCTTCATTAAGACAAAGCGCAGTCCTATGATACTCCCTGTTATTGAAGAGGTATAATTATACAAATTGTATATTCGGTGGTGGTTTAAATGACGGGTAAACGCTGGAAAGCTTTTAAAATAATCTCAATGGTGCTGGTGCTGACGGCATTCGTCTGCGCAGTGGTGGGCGAAAGCGCAGGCAGCTTCTCCATGTGGCTCAAGCTCCTGCTTACAGCGATAGTCAGCGCAGTATATCTTGTGCTGTTTATCTCCGCTTCGAAAAATCTTCACAGCTTTGTTTCGGAGATGAAGTCTCAGCTTGACCTGACGGAAAGGGATTCTCTCTACAAGTTCCCCGCTCCCGCAGTCATCATTGATACCGACGGGACCATAGTCTGGTACAACAAGGCCTTCGGCGAGGAAATATATACCGACGACGCTTACGGAGTGCCTATCACACGCATAATCGACATTGATCTGTCCAAGACCCAGAACAACATGAACACGACCGTCGAATACATGTCGGGTCAGTACAAGGTATCCGCCGTGACCACCGAAAAACACGACGCCAACTCCGAAGAGGTCGTCACAGACCTTACTCTGCTCTACTTCGAGGATATCAGCGATTACGTCAGACTGGAACACGAGTACGAACAGTCCAGAATGTGGGTAATGCTCATAATGATAGACAGCTATGAGGATCTCTTCACCAATGTCAGGGATTCCGACAAGTCTCACATCATAATGAAGATAGACAAGCTCATGGAGGGCTTTATGGAGGAAAGCAGCGGCATTATCCGCAAGATATCCTCCGACCGCTTCCTTGCCGTTATTGAGGAAGAACCGCTGCAAAAACTCATCGACGATCAGTTCAAGTCTATCCTCGACAAGGCAAGGGCTATCACCGTTACCGACAAGAATTACGTCACAATTTCAATCGGCGTGGGTCACGGCGGAAATACTCTCGCAGAATCGGAGAATATGGCAAAGCAGGCTCTCGACATGACCCAGGGGCGAGGCGGCGATCAGGCGGCTGTCAAGAACGACAACGACTTCCTGTTCTTCGGCGGCACCTCAAAGGGCATCGAAAAACACACCAAGGTCAAAACAAGGATATTCACCTCCAATCTTATGCAGCTGGTGGAGCAGTCCGACAGCGTTATCGTCATGGGACACAAGTTCTCCGACCTGGACGCTCTGGGAGCTGCCGCAGGCATGGTAGGCGCTCTGCGTATGCTGGGCGTGAAGGCGTACATCTGCGTGGACGAGCTGCGCACGCTGGCTATGCCCATTATCACAAGACTTAAGGACAACATCGCCGACAGCGAGGACCTGTTCATCTCGCCGAAAAATGCGCTGGCTGTGCTGACCGAGAAAACGCTGCTTATCATCGTCGATACCAACAACATCGACCTGCTGGAAAGCATTGAGCTGTACGAAGCCGCAAAGTCGGTGGTATACATCGACCACCACAGGCAGGTGGTCAACAGCATCGACAATGCAGTCGTTGCGCTCCATGAGCCTTACGCGTCCTCTGCCAGCGAGATAGTCGCGGAGGTAGTGCAGTACATGTCGCTCCCCGACACGCTGTCGAGCTACTACGCCGACGCAATGCTTGCGGGAATCATGCTGGACACCAAAGATTTCGTCAACAAGACGGGCGTAAGGACCTTCGAAGCTGCGGCGTTCCTGAAAAAATCGGGAGCGGACACGGTAGCGGTGAAGAAGCTTTTCGCAAACTCGCTGGAAAGCTGCCGCAAGCGCTCCATTCTGGTGGAGAACGCTTCGATACACAAGCGCTGCGCTGTTTCCTCATGGGATTCAAACGACCCCGAGGTACGGGTATTCTCCGCGCAGGCAGCCGACGAGCTGCTGAACGTCGAAGGCGTAGACGCAAGCTTTGTATTATATCCCGCCATGATCGGGGGAAACAATTGCATCAATATCTCCGCGCGTTCGTATGGCACGCTGAATGTACAGCTGATAATGGAGAAGCTGGGCGGCGGCGGACATCAGACCATGGCAGCCGCGCAGATATACGATATCTCACTGAAGGAAGCGGAAGAGAAGCTGTTTGAAGCGATAGACGAATACATCGCAGGAGTCAGCTGAGCCGGGGACGCCCCGGCGGGCGATTGCCGCGGGCGGGGTCTTTAAGCTTAGGTTACATTTCCCCGCGGAAGTCAGCAAGTCCCGAAACAAGGGAAAGGTCTTGGTTGAGAGCAGACGCAAATAAGCAGTGAACAGGCAATAAAAAGTCTTATCATATTGCTGCGGTGACGGCTGCGCTTATCGAGCTTGTCATCGCCTCTCCGTCTCACTCAAGGGTATATTACTCCTACAACGACAGCTATTACTACTACTCCGTCGACCGGGACAGCGGCAGGTAACAGTTACAATTATCAGCATATCATCACAGGATTTGCACATTGATGTGTTACAATATTATAATACGATATACCGCTCTCAAAAGAGCATTACTATATAAAATCGAAAGGAACGTGAAAATAATGAAGGTAATTTTCTTACAGGACGTTAAGGGCTCGGGCAAAAAGGGCGAGATCAAGGAGGTATCCGACGGATATGCGAGGAATTTCCTTATAGGAAAGGGTCTTGCATGCGAGGCTACCAATAAGAATCTCTCCGACTTAGCAGGAAAAAAATCCTCCGAACAGCACAAGGCAGACGTTGCCAAGCAGGAGGCTCTCGCAAATGCCGCTAAGATAAAGGGCGGCAAGGTCACCATTAAGGCTAAGGCGGGTCAGGGCGGAAAGCTCTTCGGCTCCGTTACCGCAGGCAGCGTTGCAGACGCAGTTTCCGAACAGCTGGGCGTTAAGACCGACAAGAAAAAGGTCTCCCTCTCCGCCGAGATAAAGGCTTTCGGTACCTATACCGCCGAGGTGAAATTTATGGCGGGCGTTTCCGAAAAGATAACCGTGGACGTTATCGAGGAATAAAGATAAATACTGAAAGGATAGAACAACAATGGAACTTTCTGATATCGCGGCACGGGAAATGCCCCACAGCGTTGAGGCGGAACAAACCGTCCTCGGCGCGGTCCTTATGGATCCCGATCAGCTTTCGGTGGCCATGGACCACGTAAAGGCGGAAAGCTTCTATGTGAAGATACACCGTCAGATCTTCTCCATTATCGTGCGGCGGTTCGGCATGGGCGAAACCGCCGATATCATCACCGTGCTGGACGACGCAGTCCGCGAGGGCGTGTTTGAAAGCTCCGCCGCGGGTAAGGAATACCTCTCCAACATCATGAAGGGCGTTCCCTCTCTGGGAAACATCGAAAGCTACTGTAAGATAGTCGAGGAAAAATACTATGTCCGCTCCCTTGTACAAGCGGCTAAGGATATCATCACAAACTGCACCGAGGGCACCGAATCGGCGGAAACGCTGCTGGACTCCGCGGAGCAGGCTATCTATGACATCAGACAGGGCAGAGACGTGGACGGTCTCACAAGGATAGACGAGGTCCTCCTGGACACCTACGACCACCTTAACCGCATCTCGGGCGCGGACAAGGAAAAATATCAGGGCGCAAAATCGGGCTACACCGGACTGGATAACATCATCAGCGGTCTGAACAAGTCCGACCTGCTTATCCTCGCAGCCCGTCCCGGTATGGGTAAGACCTCCTTTGCGCTGAATATCGCAGCCAACGTCTGCCGCTTCAGAAACGACAAGGACGTAGTGGTATTCTCGCTGGAAATGTCCAAGGAACAGCTGGTATCAAGAATGCTTTCGGCGGAAAGTCTCGTGGAGAGCGATCACCTGATGAAGGGAAATATCACCCCGCAGGACTGGGAAAAGCTCGCCGAGGGCGCAAACAGAATGTCTGTTATGAACATGTATCTGGACGATACTGCGGGCATCACCGTTCCGCAGATGAAGGCAAAGCTTCGCAGGCTTAACAATATCGGGCTTGTCATAATCGACTATTTACAGCTGATGAACTCGGGCAAGCGAGTGGAGAACCGCGTAAACGAGATCTCCGAGATAACACGTCAGCTTAAGCTTATGGCTAAGGAATTAAACGTACCAGTTATCACTCTGTCGCAGCTTTCCCGTTCGGTGGAATCCCGTCCCGATAAGCGTCCGCTGCTCTCCGACCTCCGTGAGTCGGGCTCTATCGAGCAGGACGCGGATATCGTACTGTTCCTCTACCGCGACGGCTACTACAACAAGGACAAGTCCGAGGACGTCAATCTTGCGGAATGTATCGTAGCCAAGAACCGTCACGGCGAAACGGGTACGGTAAATCTCCGCTGGAACGGTCAGTACACGCTGTTCATGTCCGAGGACAGACTTCCCGTTGCAGGTGCCTGATATGGACAGTAAACGCTTTGCCGCCGAAACGGAAATTATCCTTTCCCACGTTCCCGACGGCGGAAAAATTCTCGCCGCTCTTTCGGGGGGCGCAGACAGCGTTTGTCTGCTGCTCCTCCTTCGGGAATACTGCTCCGAAAAAAATATTTCTCTCTCGGCAATACATATAAACCATTGCCTGAGAGGAGACGAAAGCGACAGGGACGAACAGTTCTGCCGCGAGCTTTGCGGCAGGTATGATATCCCCCTTACCGTAAAGCGGATAAACGTTTCCGCATACTGCGCGGAAAAGGGGCTGTCCTGCGAGGAAGGCGCGCGCATACTCCGATACAAAGCCTTCGAAGAGACGGCAGAGGGCGGATATATCGCCACTGCACACAATCTCAACGACAGCGCCGAGACGGTCATACTGAATCTCGCCAGAGGAACGGGGCTTAAAGGCTTATGCGGCATTCCTCCCGTAAGAGGGAATATAATCCGTCCGCTGATAAATATCCCCAGAAGCGATATCGAGGAATATCTCCGCGTGAGAGGTCAGTCCTATGTCACCGACAGCACCAACCTCTCCGACGATTTTACAAGGAATAAGATACGCCACGGCATTATCCCCCTTTTATCCGAGATAAACGGCGGCTTTCTTGAAAATATCGGGAACATGACAAAGATACTCCGCTCGGAAAACGAGCATATCGAAAAGGAAGCGGCGGCGCTTACCGACGACATCACAGCCCTCCGCAGCGCAGACGAGGCTGTCCGCCGAAGATATATCATCGCTCTTCTGAAAAATGCGGGGATAGAACCCGACAGCGGCAGGATAATAAGGATAGAATCGGTCATCCTCCGCGGCAGCAGACAGCAGCTGTGCGGGAATATTTTCGCATATGCGGAAAAGGGCAGGCTGCTCATCGGTGAAATGCCCGAGAATCACGTATTCTCCGACTTTTCGGCACCTCTTGTCATAGGCGAAAATCCTTTTCCTCCACACAGGACAGTCCTCGCCGAAAAAATAAATTTTGAAGATATTCACGATATTAACAGTTTTGTAACAAATACTTTGATAGATTGTGATAAAATACAAGGTGATGTTATACTGCGCACAAGGCGCGGGGGAGATGAGATACAGCTCCCCAAGGAAGGCTTTCACCGAAAGCTCAGGAAAATTTACAACGCCGAAAGGATACCTCCCCATTTGAGAGAATGTGCGGCGGTCATCGAGGACGAGGGCGGAATTATTTTCGCCGAATACTGCGGAATATCGGCAAGAGTCGCTCCCGACGAGAATACGGGGACGGTCCTGCGGATAACCGCCGGATAAACGGCGGATTTTTGATTTGTGAAAATCAGAGAAAGAAAGGATTGAAAAACAAATGGGCAAAAAGAACAGAAGCGTTCTGATCTATGCGATCGTTATTGTGATAGTTCTTATGGCAATGGTAATGCTTGTCAGAGAATCTACCCAGACGGTCTCCCTCCACACCTATTCGGAGATCATGGCGTACTTCGACGATTACAAGGTCAGCGCTTATACCTTCGATCTCGGTACCGGCGAGCTGGTAATGCAGGTCGAGGGAGAAAATGACCCCATAACCTACACAGTTCCCAACGTCAGCGTATTCATGGACGAGATACAGCTGGGCGACGAGAACTACCGCAAGGAATATAACGAACGTCACCCCGACGCTCCCCTTGAACAGGACTACTATAAGATACAGGACAATTCATGGCTGTATAACTTCCTACCGTCACTGCTGCTGATAATCCTCATGGTCATCTTCATGGTGGTCATGATGAGACAGGCAAACGGCGGCGGCAAGATAAACAACTTCGGCAAGGCGAATATCCGCGATCAGTCACGGAAAAAGAATACCTTCGACGACGTTGCGGGCGCCGACGAGGAAAAGTTCGAGCTTGAAGAAATAGTGGATTATCTGAAAAATCCCAAGAAATATACCGACATCGGCGCAAGGATACCCAAGGGCGTTCTGCTTGAGGGCCCTCCGGGTACAGGTAAGACTCTGCTGGCAAAGGCTGTTGCGGGAGAAGCGGGCGTGCCCTTCTTCTCCATTTCGGGCTCCGATTTCGTTGAGATGTTCGTCGGCGTCGGCGCTTCCCGTGTAAGAGACCTGTTCGAGACCGCCAAGAAAAACGCTCCCTCTATCGTGTTCATCGACGAGATAGACGCTGTGGGACGTCACAGAGGCGCAGGTCTCGGCGGCGGCCACGACGAGCGTGAGCAGACACTGAATCAGCTGCTGGTCGAAATGGACGGCT
Organism: Oscillospiraceae bacterium; assembly: GCA_022768245.1. Classification (GTDB taxonomy): domain Bacteria; phylum Bacillota; class Clostridia; order Oscillospirales; family Ruminococcaceae; genus RGIG4694. The sequence goes on along the minus strand of JALEMR010000036.1, from coordinate 32,749 downwards.
TCGAGGGCAATGAGGGCGTTATCGTCATGGCTGCCACAAACCGCCACGATATCCTTGACCCCGCGCTGCTCCGTCCCGGACGCTTCGACAGACAGATAGTCGTAAGCTATCCCGACATCAAGGGCAGAGAAGCTATCCTTAAAGTCCACACAAGAAACAAGCCCCTCGGTCCCGACGTTGACCTTAAGGTCATCGCACAGTCCACCGCAGGCTTTACCGGCGCGGAGCTTGAAAACCTCACCAACGAGGCGGCGCTCCTTGCTGCAAGACAGAACCGCAAGGCTATCACCAAGGAGGACATCGAAGAGGCTACCATCAAGGTCATCGCAGGACCCGAAAAGAAGAGCCATGTCATGTCCCCCGAGGAAAAGAAGATCGTCGCTTATCACGAAGCAGGCCATGCGGTCGCTTCCTACTATCTCCCCACCCAGGACAAGGTGCACCAGATAACCATTATCCCCAGAGGAAGCGCAGGCGGTATGACTATCCAGCTTCCCGAAAAGGAGCCCTCTCTCCTTAACATGACTGCACGAAAGATAAAGGAAGAGATCGTCACCCTTATGGGCGGACGCGTTGCGGAACAGATAATCATCGGCGAAGGCTCTGCGGGCGCAGTCAGCGATCTCCAGCGCGCCACAAAGCTGGCAAAGGCTTTGGTAACGCAGTACGGTCTTTCCGAAAAGCTTGGTCCCGTGGTCTACTCCGATGACAACTCCGAGCCCTTCGTGGGCATGGAGTACGGTCACAGCAAGGCTCACTCCGAGGACGTTCTCTCCGAGATAGACAAGGAAGTACGCTCCATCATCGACGAGGGCTACGAAAGGACTGTGGAGCTGCTCAATGCACATATTGAAAAGCTTCATCTTGTTGCAAAAACTCTTCTCGTTCACGAAAAAGTGGACAACGACGAATTCGAAGCTATCATGAACGGCAAGACATCTCTCGAGAAGATAGAAGCCGAGTATGAGGAATATCTTAAGAACACCAAGGCTTTAGCCGAGGGTAAAAAGGACGGCTCCGACGAGGAAACAGGCGAGCTTTCCGAGGAAAAGGCTGAAGATACTGCTCCCGAAAGCACAGATATCTCCGAGGAAAAGGACGCTTCTGCCGAGGCTCCCGAGGAAAAGGACACCACCGACAACGGCGATAATAACGAATAAAAAAGCGCGTCATGCGCATCAGACCGTGCAGGGCAATGCGCTTTGCACGGTCTGTTTTATGGAGTGAATGAATATGGATATAAACTCTTCCGTGAGCTGTCTTGGCGGCGTGGGGAAAAAACGGGGCGAGCTTTACAACAAGCTGAAAATTTTCACGCTGGAGGACCTTATCTACTATTTTCCACGCAGATACGACGATTACAGCTGTCCTGTGCCTATCGGCGAGGCGCAGATAAACGAGCATGCCGTGATATCCGCAGTTATCACGCAGAAGCTCCCTGCGGCGCGCATACGTCAGGGACTTGTGCTGTACAAGATAGTCGCCGCCGACCAAAGGGACAATATCACCATAACCTACTACAATAACCGCTACATCTATGACAGGCTCATCGTGGGGCAGGAATATCTCTTTGAGGGGCGCGTCACGGGCGGCTTTACCCGCAAGGAGATGAACAGTCCCTCTGTGCTCCCCGCCGATACAAAGGAGCTTTTCCGTCCCGTATATCATCTCACCGAGGGGCTTACCGCCAACATGGTGACACAGAACATGGAGACCGCTCTCAAAGTCGTGGGGGACGATTTCCCCGACCATCTCCCCGATGATATCCGCCGCGAATACTCGCTGCCTGCGCTGAATTACGCCCTCCACAATATCCACTTCCCCGAAAGCGACCACGGCATGGAGATAGCCCGCCGCCGTCTTGCCTTTGACGAGCTGCTCACGCTGCAGCTGGGCATGAAGCTGTTAAAATCCCGCAACAGGAAAAGCACGGGCTATATCATGAAGGACACCGACTTATCGGAGTTTTTCTCGGCGCTCCCCTTTGAGCTTACGGGCGCACAGAAACGCGCCTGCGAGGACATCGCCGCGGATATGCGCAGAGACTATCCCATGAACCGCCTTATCCAGGGCGATGTGGGCTCGGGAAAGACTGCAGTTGCCGCCGCCGCATGCTATATGGCGGTGAAAAATCACACGCAGGCGGCGCTTATGGCACCTACGGAAATTCTCGCAAAACAGCATTACGATACGCTGTCGGGATTCCTAGAGCCGCTGGGGATACGGGTGGCATGTCTTACGGGCTCGCTGCCGCCGAAGCAGAAAAATGAACTTAAGGAACGTCTGAAAAACGGTGATATCGACGTGGTGACGGGGACCCATGCGCTCATCTCACGCTCGACCGAGTTTCAGAGCCTGTCCCTTGTCATAACCGACGAGCAGCACCGATTCGGAGTGAATCAGCGGAAGGCCTTCGCCGAAAAGGGGGAAAGCCCACACAAGCTGGTCATGTCCGCAACGCCTATCCCGCGGACGCTGGCGCTGATAATCTACGGCGATCTGGACATCTCCGTGCTGAACGAGCTCCCCAAGGGCAGGCAGCCCGTGGAGACCTATGCTGTCACGGGAAAGCTCCGCGAACGAGCGCTGGGCTATGTGAAAAAGCAGCTGGACGACGGACGGCAGGGATATATCGTCTGTCCGCTGGTGGAGGACAGTGAGGTCAGCGAGGTAATGGCTGCCACAAGCTACAAAAATGAGCTTGAACGTGGAATATTCGCCGATTATAATATTGGTCTGCTCCACGGGCAGATGAATTCCGCCGAAAAAGAGCGCGTAATGCAGCTTTTCAAGGACAACGAGATACAGCTGCTGGTCTGCACCACCGTTGTGGAGGTGGGCGTGGACGTTCCGAATGCGACTATCATGCTGGTGGAGAACTCGGACAGGTTCGGCTTATCGCAGCTTCATCAGCTCAGAGGACGCGTCGGACGAGGAAAGTACAAGAGCAGCTGTATTCTGGTGACGGACAATCCCACCGAGGAGACCCGTGAGCGGCTAAAGATAATGGCGTCCACCAACGACGGCTTCAAAATATCGGAGGAGGACCTGAAAATGCGCGGCGCAGGCGACTTTTTCGGAGAGCGTCAGCACGGTCTCCCGCCGCTTAAAATCGCAGACATTGCAAGTGACCGCGAATTACTGTCACAAGCGCAGAAAGCGGCGGACACGCTGATAGCAAGGAGTCCCGACCTGAGCGCATACCCGATGCTGAAAGAAAAAACCGAGAAAATGTTCGCAGAAAACGCCGAAGACACCATGAACTAGCCGGGGACGCCCCGGCGGGCGATTGCCGCGTTGTTCGTTTTTCAGCTTAGGTTACATTTTCCCGCGGGCGGTTTGCTTGTCCCGAAAGTACGAACTGCTCTAAACAGCGCCATTCTATGAACGCAGTGGACGAACTGCCCCGGAAATCCCCAAATAATATTTACCCATTTACCCGATGATACGAACAAAGCTCCGACCCTCCGGTGTCGGAGCCAACCTTTTTGTAAACGTAGCATTGGTAAATCTTACGAATTTAAGCAGGGCAAAAGAGAGAGGGCGAGGGAAGGGTGAGCGCGAGAGGGAAACAGTAGGGGGAGAGAAAAGCGGCGCTACACTTGAAATAAATCTTACGGAGCAGGTCCGAGTAAGCCGCTTGTCTTTCCCCCGGAGGTGTCCCTCTCGCACCGCGTCGGAAGATGCAATCTTCCGTTGAAAACATATAATAGCCCCGATGATAGGAACAGCTGCTCTCATGCCGAAACAAACCGCCGCCAATCAGCAACATCTTAAGATGTCGCCGATCAGGCGGCGGTGATTTTCAGGGGTGGTCGGGGCGGGTCTCGTCATTCTATCGGTACCGAACACATCTCCGTCCAGGCGGGGAGAAAGCCGCTGCCGAGTGCAGTGCGCTGTGAAATGATGTTGCCGCTCCATGTACCGTAATACGGTATCTTCCCGCGGAGAATGACCTCGTTTGCAAGGGTCGATACAAGTATGGGCGCAAGACCCTTTCCGCGGTGCTCGGGCAGGATGTCTATGCCTATCTGCCAGAAAAGCTCGCTGTCGCTGCTGACTCCTGCCATGCCGAGTATCTCCTTGCCGCTGACCGCACAGACTGCAAGCACGTCCCGCCTGTCCCCGCGGGAGCCGTACATCAGCGCATTTTCATATCCTCCGTAATAGGGATAGAGTATCTCCAGTATCTCACGCTCCCCGAAGAGCCGCAGGTCATAGCCGCCGAAATCGTGGGGGACAAACTCCGCCGAGGGCAGATAATACTGACTTATCATGCCGATAACATGCCCATACGGCGCAAGAATCCCGTTTGCCGCAGCAATGCCGCTTCCGTCAAAGAGCTTCGTTCCGCCTATCGAGGACAGCTCCTGCACCGCTTCAAGCAGCTCGGGTACTGCCGATATGAGGGTATTCTTCCCGAAGGTCGCCGCACGGAATGCGGGCGGACGGTCTGTAAATTTCCGCTGTCCCTCGGCGGAGACAGCGGCTGTTACTATGTTCACATCTGCGGAAAAATCTTCGGGAGCGCAGGCATAGTCCGCCGCAAGCTGCTTTTTCGCCGCAGATAAAAATTCAACGTTTATCATATATCAGGTTCTCGTTACTATAAATTTTATCGAATATACGGGCTCGGATATCTTGCAGAAATCCTCGGCTTCTTGCCGTCTATTTCTTCAAGTCCCGGGACCTTGTTACCGCCTTCGTCGAGATAGTATGTGCTGCCGTTTTCGGTGACAAACTCCGCCGACGCACAGAGCGCAGATGTATTTACCGATATAATAACCGCCGCCATAACAGCGGCTGTTCTGCAATATTTTTTCATGCCATTCCCTCCTTGGGTCGTTCTCGTAGATTGTTTTCCATATTATGATCATACCACAATTTTTCGAATAATTCAATAGTTTTCACATGATATTGACATAAATTTCATAAAAAAATTTTCTCTGAGCTATTGACATTTGTGACTTATTATGATATACTTTAAGTATGTTAATGATAATTATTATCATTAAGGAAATAAATTAACGGAGGTAATTAATTATGACTAAATGGATCTGTTCTATATGCGGATATGTTTTCGAGGGTGAGAATCCTCCTGCTGCATGTCCTCAGTGCAAGGCTCCCGCTTCTAAGTTCACAAAGGCTGCAGAGGGCAGCATCACCTGGGCTTGTGAGCACGCTGTTGGCATCGCTAAGGAAGTTGACGACAAGGAGATCATCGACGGTCTTAAGGAAAACTTCAACGGCGAGTGCAGCGAAGTAGGTATGTACCTTGCTATGTCCAGAGTTGCTGACAGAGAGGGCTATCCCGAGGTAGCAGAGGCTTACAAGAGAATTGCTTTCGAGGAAGCAGAGCATGCCGCTAAGTTCGCAGAGCTTCTGGGCGAAGTTGTTACAAGCTCCACCAAGAAGAATCTTGAAATGCGCGTAATGGCTGAGGGCGGCGCTTGCGAGGGCAAACTGGCACTGGCTAAGAGAGCTAAGGAACTCAATCTCGACGCTATCCACGATACCGTTCACGAAATGGCAAAGGACGAGGCTCGTCACGGCGCTGCATTCAACGGTCTCCTGAACCGGTACTTCAAGTAATATTTCCCCATAGAAATATACATATCCTCCGCGGGTAATTCTGCGGAGGATTTTTTTGCATAAAACACGGCGGACAATTCATAGGAACTGTCCGCCGCAATCATTCATTCATGTAAAGCAGTAAACGCTTTGAGAATCACTTTTCCACCGATGATGAGAAATCCAGTCTGCCGCCGTCGCCTAAGCCTTCCCGAATCAGGCTAACGACTTCCTTCGGCACTGTGCAGCCGTTAAGGTGCATCACTATGCCGTCGCCGTGACATTCGCTGTAATACATACTGTCAATGCCCTCGGCGGTGATGTCGCAGTTTATGAAGGTGTAAACGCAGCCGTCTCCCGACCTGCCCGCTATCATTGCAAAGGCTGCGGCGCTCAGCTGAGAATTGGCTGCCGTGACAGCCATTCCGTCGCTTATCCTGCCCATGACAAAGCAGCTGTCAATTCCACTGATACAGCAGTTTGTCACATTCAGCACCGCGCCGTCGCCCAGCTTGTTCACAAGCATTCCGAAAGCCCTTGCGGTCATGCAGGTGTTTTTCACGTCAATGACTGCTCCGTCGCATGAGCTGCCTATGTTGTTGTATATCTCACCGTCGGGATCGGGGTTGATATTGCAGTTTTCGATATGTACTTCTCCGCCGTCGTCTAAGCGTGAAAGAAGCTCGCCGACCTCCCTTTCGGATTTATTCTCATTGGACAGTGTTACCTGTCCCGAGTACATATCGCTGTCCGATGCGCTGTTCGTATGCAGATTCGCAAATCTGCCGACCTTATCCGCAGCCTTGCTGACCTTATCCACAGCCCTGCTGACCTTGTTTTCCACGAACCGCCCGAAGTCGCTGCCGAAGCTGTTCAGGGAGCCGCCGTGAAGCTGTCTCTGCCTGTCCTCCCACCACTGTGAGTATGTCATATCCTCCAGCCCGGAGTACGCGGACAGCTCGCAGGGAGCGAAAAATCTTGCCACTGCGTGCTGTGCGATAAGCATGAAGGTGGTCTTTTCGGCATTTCCCGTATTAAAGGGCACCTCGAACACCCGCAGCAGACCGCTTTCGTCGCGCTTGCTGACAGCGGGTCTGAATCTGCTCTTATCCAGCGGATAAACGTACCGCTCCTCCCAGTCCTCGTCAAAGAAGATGATAAGCTGAGATACTGCATCGTCGGTGTCGTTATGTCCGCCCGTCATTGCGAAGCGGAAAAGGAAGTCCGTGTTCTTTTCGAGGAACTTTTCGCAGCGTATCTGCGTCCAGGACCACTTCCAGTCGCCTATTTCGAACTGCTCGGTATTATCTCCCTTGAAGTCGGTCACAAACATTCTCGAGCCCACATTGGAAGTACATTCCTTGTCGAATCTGAATTCTCTTGCGTTAAAATCTATTGCCTTACTCATATTAATATCCTCCGTATTTTTATTTACGGACGGGTCATGAGTAATCTGCACTCCGTCAATTTTCCGAAACCTGAGACGTATCTCGCAGTCGCCGACATACTCTGCCCGACCGTTCTTAACAAGTCCCCTTGCCCTTTTGGGGTAGGTCTCTCCGATTATTTTTCCTGTGACGTCTGTGACAATAACGTTTTTTTCCATGGGTATCTTCCCCTTGCACAAACTTTTTCGGCTCGTCTTCGTTTTTTTCTATGGGTTTCTTCCCCGACTGCCTGTAATCAGTATAACACACCGAAAAAGCAGTTGTCAAGTCATTTCAAAAAAAATCGTGCAGACAAAAGTCCGCACGATATATCATCAATTATTAATTATCAATTACCCCTTAAGTGCCGCCTTGACCTTATCCACGGAATCCTTGATAACGGGAATGTGTACCGTCCAGCGGATATTCAGCGAACGGGTCTTGTACATTTTCGCGAAGGAGATGACAAAATCCGATACCATAGCCGCGGTCAGAACGACTGCCGTGGTGCGCAGGTCATGTTGTTCCAGCGTACCTACAAGGCTCATTATCGGGGTGAAGCACTTGCCCATGAAGAAGGTTATGATGAACGCAAATCCGAGACTTGTGGGTATCGAGGTATATTTCGTGATATGCATAGGCAGGCTTTCGTAGTTCCAGTATTCAAAGCCGAATATCTTCTCCACCGCAGTTCCGAGAGCAATTTCTCCGACGCTTACTATCACCGCCGCCGACAGGAAATATACTATATACCTTGTTGTCAGCGAAGCGTTCGGAGCCGCATTGATATGAAGCTCCTCGGGAGTGCCTATAAGCAGATATATCCCGTCAACAAGCATTCCGTATCCCAGCAGGAACGGCAGGGTCATATTGCGGTTATCCATATATCCTTTTCGGCACGCCAGCCAGATGTTTTCCAGTACAAACCCCAGAAACGATATCACACCCGCCGCAAGAGCCAATGAATAAATATCATATCTTCCTATCATCATACTGATCGCTCCTTTCTGTCACAGTATCAAGTTTTTTTATCCCTTTCTTGACATTTCCGAAAAATTATGATAATATATATTCAGAAGATGTTACATTTATAACGGCGTTACATTTGTATCATCATCTATATAATAACATATATTTTCGGAAAAATCAATAGATTTTCTGTCGGGTGTTACAAACCGCGTTTATTTGTAACATCGCAAAAGGAAGTGGAAAATATGGAAAATGTCGTAAAAAAGGACGTTTTAAGGGCGTCCAACGAGGAAGCCAACCGCATCACAAAGGAATGTATCCAGACCGCGCTGATAAACCTTATCGCCGTGAAGCCCTTCGACAAGATAACCATTACCGAGCTGGTGCTTAAATCGGGCGTATCGAGAATGTCCTTTTACAGAAACTACAAGTCCAAGGAGGACGTTATCCTCGATATGTGCACAGAGTTGGAGGATCAGCTTACCGAAAGCATCGCCGACGACAGCTTCAAAAACGACCCCCGAAGCTGGTATTTCGAGCTTTTCAGCAAGGTCAGGACTCACGAAAAGGAGTTTACTCTGCTGTTTTCCGCAAATATGCCGCAGAATATAACTATCCGCATACTCAGCACTGCGGGAGGGATATTCAGGAGATTCCCCCTGTCCGACGAGGAAAAATACAAGGCGTCCGCATGGGAGGGCGCACTCTTCGGGATAATTTTCCACTGGCTCTCCGAGGGAATGGAGAGATCTCCCGAGGAAATGGCGGATATGTGCATGAAGCTCATAAACAATGGGATATAAAAAATCAGGGTACAGCCCATACGGACTGTACCCTGCATTATTTCGTATTGTTAAGCCTGTCAGCAGTTAACTCACTTAAGCTCTGCGAAATACTTGATTGTTCTTACCATCTGAGATGTGTAAGAGTTCTCATTGTCGTACCAGGAAACTACCTGTACCTCATAGAGGTCATCAGCGATCTTAGCAACCATTGTCTGTGTTGCATCGAAGAGAGAACCGTATCTCATACCGATAACGTCGGAGGAAACGATCTGATCCTCGTTGTAGCCGAAGGACTCGGAAGCAGCAGCCTTCATAGCAGCATTGATGCCTTCCTTGGTAACGTCTGCGCCCTTAACAACAGCTGTAAGGATAGTTGTGGAGCCTGTGGGAACAGGAACTCTCTGTGCAGAACCGATGAGCTTGCCGTTGAGCTCGGGGATAACAAGGCCGATTGCCTTTGCAGCGCCTGTGGAGTTGGGAACGATGTTGGCAGCGCCTGCTCTTGCTCTTCTGAGGTCGCCCTTTCTGTGAGGACCGTCGAGGATCATCTGGTCGCCTGTGTAAGCGTGGATAGTGCTCATGATACCGCTCTGGATAGGAGCATAATCGTTAAGAGCCTTAGCCATGGGAGCGAGGCAGTTTGTTGTGCAGGAAGCAGCAGAGATGATAGTATCATCAGCTGTAAGAGTGTTCTCGTTTACGGAATAAACGATAGTCTTGAGGTCGTTGCCTGCAGGAGCGGAGATAACAACCTTCTTAGCGCCTGCGTCGATGTGAGCCTGGGACTTCTCCTTAGAGCAGTAGAAGCCTGTGCACTCGAGAACAACGTCAACGCCGATCTCGCCCCAGGGAAGCTCGTTAGCCTTAGCCATAGCGTAGATCTTAAGGGTCTTGCCGTCTACAGTGATAGTACCTGCTTCGTCGTCAGCGATAACGGTATGAGCGTTCTCGCCGATCCTTCCGCAGTAGCCGCCCTGAGCGGTATCGTACTTAAGGAGCTGTGCAAGCATCGAAGGCTTGGTGAGGTCGTTGATGGCAACTACATCGTAGCCCTCTGCGCCGAACATCTGGCGGAATGCAAGACGGCCGATTCTGCCGAATCCATTGATAGCAACTTTTACTGACATGATAAAGTTCCTCCTAAAAATTTTAAAATAGATCCTTGACGCGGAAGAAAAAATTTCTCCGCACCATACAATTATATTTTATACTATTTTTTATTTTTTTGCAATACCTTTTTGCAAAAAAAATAAAAATTATTGTTAATTTTCCGTCAATTTATTAGCACATTCCTGTTATCACAAAAAGTTTTATCAATATACACCATTTATTCACAAAATACTTTTGCAATTCATCATAATATAGAGTATAATATATTTATATGTTTATTATAGCAGAGAATGGGGGTATAAAAATGAGCGGCGATGATATCCGCAGCGCTGTTGAGCTTCTCGGCAGCATTCCCGCAGCGGCTCTGCACGGGGACGAGCTTATCTGCAGCAGCAAGGCATTTGACGATATAGAAAAAAAGCTCGGCAGAGACAAGCTTTACGAAGTGATAAAAACAGGCGGACCTACCGTTTTCGGAAAGCATGTTTATTATGCGGACCTTTCCGATAAGGACGGCTATGTTATAGCGGTCATCACAAAGCGGCTCATCGCGGAGGATTCGCTTAACTCCGCAAAGATCATGCACGATATCTCCCATACCATAAGGTCCTCCGTGACCGCACTATCCTCCGCTTTAGACGATATATACAACAAGGGCAAGGCTTACAGCTGTATACCTCCGACCGTCATATCGGATTTCGAAAGCGCAAACAGGGTACTTTCCTCCCTTTACGGAAAGATACTGATGTACGACGATCTGGAGCTGTACGAGACCGAGAGCAATATATACACCGTTTCCGCCGACCTGCATAAGTTTTTCAGGGACAGCATACGGGATATGCGCAAGATAATCAACGATCATCATATAAGGCTCTCCCTGTACGGAGACGAGGATTCCTATGCGGTGATACGTCCCGATACTCTGCGCATCCTGTTTGCCGCGTCGGTCAGGGAAATACTGCTCATGGACTATAAGCCCGAATATGTGGACGTCCACGTTTTCCACAACGATACCGAAACGGGCTTTACCGTAACGGGAGGCACCTTCGAGGGAAAACGCTCCTCCGTAAAGTCTCCTGCCTCATGCAAAAGCGGGCTTATTCCGCAGAGCGAGCTTATCGGCGCGCTCACCGATTCCTTCTGCGAGAAGCTGGGCGGAAGATATTACATGGTCAGGGACGATCTCATGTATCACATGGGGATGACCTTCCCGAGAAGCGCGGAGCCTCCGAAGACGGGACGGGAAAATGCCGTGAAATATAAAAACAACATCTATTCGGGGACCTGCACCTTCTCCTATGAAAGGTCGATACTTGCCGACGCTGTGAAAAGCGGAAAGTATTCGGAGGACGACGGCTGATCCCATCAATAAAAAAACATATCGTAAGTGAAAGAAAGGAATTCGAAATGAAACTCAACAAGAAAAAACTCACTGCCGAAATTATCGCTCTTATGACCGTATCGGCGGCTCTTACGGGCTGCGGCGGCTCAAACGGCGGCGATACCGATACCGTGACCGAAAGCTCACAGGAAACGGGCTCCTATACCACAGCCGATGTTCAGGGTCTGCTGGACAGCGTTTCCGATACCACCACGGCTCCCGAGGAGACCGAGGAGGTCACCTTCTCCACAGTCACCGACGTTGAAAACGAGGTGGACCGCGCTATCTACAAGGCTCAGGTCACCCTTCCCGAGGGCTGGGCAATAGTGGAGAACTCCAAGGACGGCAAGTTCTATGCCAGCAATCTCGCGAACCTCTCCATTCAGGCGCAGAATTACGGCGCCGACGCAGAGCTATCTCCCCTTGAGACTCTCGCAGACAGCGCTGCCGCAAGCATCGTTATGCAGAATATGTACTATCAGGCGGACACCGACTTCGGCGAACCTCAGGAGACTACCGTTGCGGGACAGCCTGCCATCAGATACGATTACACCGTGACGGCGTATATCTTCGACGTGGACGACGAGGGCAACAAAACAGGCGAAAGAAGCGTTTTCGCCGAATATATTGACCGTCTCTACGTCCTCTATTACGGCACCGACGCATACTGCCTGCGCTTCGAGACCGCAAAGGACAGCTACGATCTGGTCTCCGGCGAATTTGACGAGATAATCGAAAGCTTCACCGTTGCGGAGGACGGAACGGAAGGCTACGAAGAAGCGTCGATCTATATGTCGGAATTCGAAAGCTATTCGATGTCGTCGATAATCGCCAGCATCGAGGCAGACGCCGCAACAGCCGAGGACTTGCCCGAGGTCGAGAGCGATACGGACGAATAATGCGGTCTGCGGCCGACGGCCTGCGTACAGCGGCTGTCGGCTGCGAACCGTTGTTCTATAGATGATATAGTGAAAGGATCTAAATAATATGGAAAACACAGAAAAGAAAAAGGTCATTCTGAGCGGTATCCAGCCTTCGGGCGCGTTTACCCTCGGAAATTACGTGGGAGCTATCAAGAATTGGGCTAAGCTTCAGGACGATTACAGCTGCCTGTACATGATCGCCGATATGCACGCGATCACCGTGAGACAGGACCCTGCAAAGCTCCGCAGAAATACTCTCGAAGCGTATGCGGCAATAGTTGCCTGCGGCGTTGACCCCGAGAATTCCGTGGCTTTTATCCAGAGCCATGTCCCCACTCACGGCATGCTCAACTGGCTCCTTGCCTGCAATACCCAGTTCGGCGAGCTTTCCAGAATGACTCAGTTCAAGGACAAGTCCGCAAAGCACGCAGACGATGTGAATGCAGGTCTGTTTACATATCCCGTGCTTATGGCGGCGGATATCCTCGCTTATAATGCGGACCTCGTTCCCGTGGGCGTGGACCAGAAGCAGCACTTAGAGCTGACCCGTGATATCGCACAGCGGTTCAATCAGCGCTACGGCGAGCTTTTCACCCTTCCCGACGGATATATCCCCCCGCAGGGCGCGAAGATAATGTCCCTTTCCGACCCCACAAAGAAAATGTCCAAATCCGACGAGAATCAGAACAGCTGCGTTTACATTCTCGACGATAAGGACACCATTATCAGAAAATTCAAGAGAGCCGTTACCGACAGCGATTCCTGCGTGAAGTACGCCGAGGGCAAGGACGGTATCAATAATCTTATCACCATTTACTCCGTTGTTACGGGCAAGTCCGTTGAGGACGTGGAGCGCGAATTCGACGGAAAGGGCTACGGTGATTTCAAGCTTGCCGTGGGCGAGGCTGTGGCTGATCATCTCGCTCCCGTGAGAGAAAAGTTCAACGATCTTATGAAGAACAAGGACTATCTCGTAAGCTGCTACAAGCGGGGCGACGAGACCGCATTCAAAATATCCTCCCGCATCGTTTCCAAGGCATATCACAAAGCAGGCTTTGTGGACAGATAAGGTGGATATATGCCCAGATTTTTTGCCGACGAAAACGCTGTCCGCGGCGATGATATCGTCATAACAGGCGGCGACGCCCGTCATATCGGATATTCTCTTCGGATGAAGCTCGGCGACAGCATTACCTTCGTCCGCGAGGGCATGGAGTACAGCTGCACCATATCCGCCATGACCGAAACGGACGTGACCTGTCATATTGACAGCATATCCCCCTCCGACTGCGAGCCTACAATAAAGCTCACCCTATATCAGGCGCTGCCCAAGTCGGACAAAATGGAGCTGATAATACAAAAAACCGCCGAGCTGGGTGCTTATCGGATAGTGCCCTTCATCTCGAAGCGGTGCGTCTCCCGTCCCGACGAAAAGTCCGCGGAGAAAAAGCTTGCCCGCTGGCGGAAAATTTCCGAGGGAGCCGCTAAGCAGGCAGGAAGGGGTATTATCCCCGAGATATCTCCCCTGCTGTCCTTTGAGGAAGCGCTGCGGGATATGGAGTCCTCGGAGATAAAGCTGATATGCTATGAAAACGGCGGAAGTGCTCTTTCCGAAGCGGGTATCGACAGCGAGAAAAGCGTTGCCGTCATGATAGGCTCCGAGGGCGGCTTCGAACGAACGGAGGTGGACATGGCTGCGGCTGCGGGCGCTGTTCCCATATGGCTGGGAAAGCGGATACTCCGCTGCGAGACCTGCCCTATCGCCGTCACCTCCGTGATAATGAGCTTATCGGACAATTTTTAACAGAGCGTCCTCTGCCTTTTCCCAGTCGATAAGCTTAAACCAAGCGTCTATGTACTCCGACTTGCGGTTCTGGTAATCCAGGTAGTAGGCGTGCTCCCACATATCGCAGCAGATAAGCGGAATGAGCCTATCCACCGAGGGCGTGTTCTGATTGACGGTAGTGCCTATTTTCAGCGTGCCGTTCTCACAGCACAGCCACGCATAGCCCGAGCCCTTTATGCTCATGGCTGCCTTTTTGAACTGCTTATAAAAACCGTCCATGCCGCCGAAGGCTTTGGAGATACGTTTCTCCATATGCTCCGACGGCTTTTTTCCGCCCTTTGCCATGCGGGAGAAATATATGCCGTGATTGTAAAATCCCCCCGCATTGAAGCGGATATCATCGTTTCGGCTGAATATGAGCTTTTCCAACGGCACGCATTTCAGCTGGGGATTTTTCTCGATAAGCGCATTGAGCTCGTCGGTGTATTTCTTGTAATGCCCCTCATAGTGAAATGACAGAGTAAAGGTGGAAAGCTCGGGGCTCAGGTCGGAATAGTCCAGGACAACTCTTGAAAACGGATAGGTATTCATGCTGTATATTTCCTTTCCCGTGATACGAAAAATTCAATATTACATCATATGTATCAGCATACCCGATTATGACTTATACCGTTCCCCGATAACAGTGCAGACAAAAAATCTGCGCAAGCTCCATATATGCAGGATCTTGTCTGACTTCAAATTCTAATGTCGTTTAATATAATTTCATATTATCCCGGTGGATTTTTACGTTGATCTGTAGTATTATTTCATATAGATAACGTTCTGAAAGCATAAATACGAAAGGAAGTATTCATATGAAAAATAATGCGGCATGGCTGGACAATGCGGTGTTCTATGAGATATACCCCCAGTCCTTCAACGATTCAAACGGCGACGGAATAGGCGATTTTAACGGTATAATCGAAAAGCTGGACTACATTAAGGAGCTTGGCTGCAATGCCCTCTGGATAAATCCCTGCTTTGAGTCCCCCTTCGGCGACGCAGGCTACGACGTTTCCGACTATTACTCCGCAGCGCCCCGCTACGGCACCAATGAGGACCTGAAACGTCTCTTCGCCGAGTGCCACAAGCGGGATATGCATATCCTGCTTGACCTTGTGCCCGGTCACACCTCCGTGGAGCACAAATGGTTCAAGGAGTCCATGAAAGCCGAAAGGAATGAGTTCACCGACCGCTACGTCTGGACAGACAGCATCTGGGAGGAGCCGCAGGGCATGGGCTGTATCAGGGGCATTTCCGAGCGGGACGGCTCCTGCGCGGTGAATTTTTTCTCCCACCAGCCCGCGCTGAATTACGGCTTCTACAAGTGCGACCGCCCCTGGCAGCAGCCTATGGACGCCGAGGGTCCCCGCGCTACTCTCGAAGCCCTCAAGGACATCATGCGGTTCTGGCTGAACATGGGCTGCGACGGGTTCCGCGTGGATATGGCAGGCTCTCTCGTAAAGCACGACGAGGACGGCAAGGGTACTATTATGCTCTGGCAGAACGTCCGCGAGTTCCTGGACAGAGAATTCCCCGAAGCGGCAATGGTCTCCGAGTGGGGCGAGCCCGACAAGTCCCTGCAGGGCGGCTTCCACATGGATTTCCTGCTCCACTTCGGACCCTCTCACTATAACGACCTCTTCCGCTGTGAGGAACCATTCTTCTGCGAAAGAGGAAAGGGCGACGTTTCGGAATTTGTGACAAAATATCTTGAAAACTACGAAAAATCCGAGCGCAAGGGACTTATCTGCATTCCCTCGGGAAACCACGATATGGGCAGACTCTCCCAGACCGTCCACGGCGACACGCTCAAAATAGCCTTTGCATTCCTGCTGTCCATGCCGGGCGCGCCGTTCATCTACTACGGCGATGAGATCGGAATGCGGTACGTTGAGGGTCTCGCTTCGGTGGAGGGCGGCTACGGCAGAACCGGCTCCCGCACGCCCATGCAGTGGGACGATACCACAAATGCGGGCTTCAGCGCCGCTCCCCGCGAAAAGCTCTACATCAGGCAGGACGATACCCCCGACCGTCCCACGGTAAAGGCTCAGATGAATGATGAAAGCTCCCTCTGGCATGAGATAAACCGCCTTATAAAGATACGTCAGTCCCACAAGGCTCTGCAGAGCAAGGGCGAGATAAAGTTTGTCTATGCGGAGAAGAACGCATATCCCTTTGCATATTTAAGGAGCGCCGACGATGAAAAGATACTCGTTGTCCTCAACCCCGCAGACAGGGAAACCTCATTTGACTGCGGATATACTCTCACCGAAAAGCTGTATTCCTTCGGCGGAGAGCTCACCTCCGAAAACGGCAGGATCACCGTTCCTCCCTGCACCGCCGCATTCTATAAGGTAAAGTAACATAACCGAAAACGCCCCGCGGATACTGTCCGCAGGGCGTTTTGCGTTTGTATTCATATCCTGACCCGATACTCTCCGGGAGTGACGTTTTCATAACGCTTGAAGATAGCCGAAAAGTATGAGCTGTCGGGGAAACCCGATGCTTCGGCTATCTCGGCGATGGTCTTTTCCGAGTACACAAGCATTTCCTTGGCATGCTGTATCCTGACCTTGGCGAGGTACTCCATGGGACGCAGATGAAAATTCCGCTTGAACAGGCGGCAGAGATGCTGCTCGGTGATATCGGCTATTTCAGCCAGCTCACCCAGCTTTATGGGCTGAGCGTAGTTGTTCTCGATATATTCAAGGACGCTTGCAAGAGCGGCTGTATTTGTGGAGCTCAGCTCCGACTGTCTGTTATCGGCGATCTTGCGGTACTCTATCAGCAGGTCGTACAGCTTTGCGGAGGCGTAGTGATTGCCGTATATCCTGTCGCTGTTGATGGTATAGTAAGCGCTGCTCATTATCTTATGCATCCGCTCGGTATCGGCGGAAGGGTATATGCCGAATTTGTTCAGCCCCCATTTTTCAAAGAGAGGCTCCGCTTCCGAGCCCGAAAAGCAGACCCAGTTCATTATCCAGGATTCCGACAGAGAGTGATACTCATGAGGACAATTCCTCGGAAGAAAAAACACCGTATCGGGCAGAAGTCTGACCGTTTCGCCGTTCACCGTTATTTCCCCCTCGCCCTCTCTTGTGACGAAAAGCTGAGGGAACTCATAGCCGCAGGGACGATTTATCGGAAACTGCCAGCACTCTATGCCGATACCCACTATATAGAACGGCAGCTCCTTTTCATCGCCGATTATCGGAAACACCTGCTTCTGCATGATTTTCACCTCTCTTGTTTTCCGTGATCCCATCGTTTATGCCATTATATCACATTCCGAAGAAAAAATCAACCAAAAATCATGCCTCCGCGGAAAAATCCGCAAAGCCATGATATCAGTTCATATCAGACCGTCAGCTGCGGGTGATGTCGGGGCAGCAGTCAAAGTCGTTGTCGATATAGTGGGCGATAAATCTCACCTTGAAGCGGCGGGTATTGCAGATGCCCTCATCTAAGCCCGAAGCGTCAAGGTCCTCGGGAACCACAAAGCTGATGCAGCGCACCGTGATGTCGCGGCAGGAGGACATGCTGTGAGCGGGAACGGTCAGTATCCTGATGCCCCGCTTATGGTCCATGCCGCGGATATCCGTCTCGGTCAGGATAGCCGCCAGTGCAACCCGTCTGTGAGGACATACGTTTCCCAGCGTAACATTGACCTTGATTATCCGTCCCAGAGAGCTCATGTCAAGGTCGCCTGCGTCGATCTCCACCGTATCCTCGCAGCCGCCGACCTCAATAGTGACAGGGTCGGAGCAACTTCTCGGAGTAACATCTCCGCCGCAGTCCACCTCTATCTCGGGCGACGGGAAATCCACCTCGTTGCCCTCCTTGTCGCTGTACTCGGTGGACTCGTTGACCTCTGCAAGCCCCGAACAGCTGCCCACATGGCGGACCTCAAATTCCAGAAAAGCTCCCTCACTTGAATGAACGCCTAGCTCGTCGATCTCCCATTTCACCGAAGTATCGCTCGTTATCATAGCCTTGCCCTTCGTGGGAGCAAACACCGAGGTTATCCTGAAGCAGGGGTCCACCGTATCGGTGATGACTATATCCGTAGCCCCGGGCTTGGAGATGTTCTTCGCCAGATCCTCGAAGATCTTTTCAAGCTCCTCATCGTCGGGAGTGATGGTCACATAGGCAGAATCAGGGTCGGAAGCCCAGTCGTTCAGCGCCTGCACGTCGATTCCGCCGCTGCCCGAAAGACCTATGCAGTAGATGACAACGCCCTGCGCCTTTGCGGCATCGGTGACGGGAACTGCGCTGCCGCCCACGGTAGTCATGCCGTCAGTGAACATTATCATTATCTTTTCATTGGTCGAAGCGGGTTCGAAGAGCGCCAGAGCCTTTTCAAAGGCGTCACGGTGATTGGTGCGTCCGCCCGCCCTCAGAGAATCAACAGCGTCCTTAAGGTCATTCACGGAGGTGATGAGCTCCGTATTCTGCACAGCCGTATCCGAGAAGCTGACAATGCCGATACGGCTGCCGCCGCCGATATGACCGTCCTTTGCGCCGTCGGTGGACTCGTCGATGATGTCGATGAATTTCCTTGCTCCGCTTTTCAGGTTTGCAAGAGGACTGCCCGCCATGCTGCCCGAGCGGTCGAGGATAAGCACGATATCCGCGGGATCAGCCGAGATATCGGGCTCTGCCGTGATAGAAAGCTTTATCTTAAAGGAGCCGCCGCATTCGATAACGTCATCGGAAAGCTCCTTGTTTGAACTGATAATACCCATTTTGCTTTGTTCCTTTCTGTATTTCTGACGTGCCTTTGTTTTCGGCACATCAATATATTGTATGCGGGAAAGGGGCGGGAGGTCACAAAGACACCATGAGCGTAGTTTCTTGCTTTTTTTGGGGAAAAATAAGGAAAACCGTCAGAATTGTTGATTTTTTATAAAATCCGTGTTATAATTAGAAAAAGTCAAAAGGAGCTGCCGATCATGGGAATATCAAGTATTGATGAATACAACAGCAAAATCAAGAGAATACTTATCACAAAGGAGGAGATAGACGAGGCTCTCGACAGGGCTGCCGCTCAGGTAAACGCTCTGTACGACGGACGTCCCGTGCTGCTGGTCAGCATTTTAAAGGGCGCCTTCGTGTTCATGGCGGATATCTGCCGCAG
The DNA here is from genome assembly GCA_022768245.1 of Oscillospiraceae bacterium. Classification (GTDB taxonomy): domain Bacteria; phylum Bacillota; class Clostridia; order Oscillospirales; family Ruminococcaceae; genus RGIG4694. The sequence goes on along the minus strand of JALEMR010000036.1, from coordinate 13,615 downwards.
GGTCACCGTTCCCTGCGAGATAGCATTTATGTGCGCAAAAAGCTACTACAACGGAACAGTGTCCGCAGGCAAGGTAAACATAACCATGGACATCGAACAGGACATAAGCCGCTATCACGTTGTCATCATCGAGGACATTGTCGATACGGGCAGGACTCTGTCCGACGTGGTAAAGCTTCTGAAAGGGCGCGGTCCCGCTTCTCTGACAGTTATAACGCTGCTGGACAAGCCCTCCAGAAGAGTGGTGGATTTTGTGCCCGATACTGCGCTGTTCACCATTCCCGACTGCTTCGTAATAGGCTACGGGCTGGACTGCGGGGAATACTACAGAAATCTTCCGTACATAGCGGAATACAATGAGGGGGAAAACTGACATGTTTGAAAAAGTATTCAGACTGAAAGAAAACAACACCGACATGAAAACCGAAATAACCGCGGGTATCACCACCTTTATGACCATGGCGTATATCCTCGCCGTGAACCCGAGCATCCTCGGCGACGCGGGCATGGACCCTACCGCTGTGCTGCTGGCTACCTGCCTTGCCTCGTTCATCGGCACTGCCTGCATGGCATTCATGGCAAATCTTCCATTTGCGCTCTCTGCGGGAATGGGACTTAACGCTTTCTTTGCATATACAGTAGTCCTCGGATTCGGCTACTCATGGCAGACAGCACTGCTGGCTGTTTTTATCGAGGGTATCATCTTCATTATCCTGTCGCTGACAAACGTCCGCGAGGCGATATTCAATGCCATACCGCTGTCTCTTAAGACCGCCGTTTCGGTAGGTATCGGATTATTCATCGCCTTTATCGGTCTCCAGAACGCAGGTCTTACCGTGGACAATTCCGCAACGCTGGTCTCCATAGTGAGCTTTACCGATAATTTCTCCACCTCGGGGATATGCGCTCTTCTGGCAATAATAGGCACACTTGCTACTGCCATACTCTACATCAAAAATGTCAAGGGCTCCATTCTGATAGGGATAATCGGAACATGGATACTGGGCATGATATGTCAGCTGACGGGCTTCTATGCGCCCGACCCCGCAAACGGATACTATTCCCTGTTCCCGTCCTTTGCAATGACCGACTTTTCAAAGCTGGGCGAGACCTTCGGTCAGTGCTTCAATGCAGACCTGAGCGGCGTGGGCATATTCAATTTCATCGTGATAGTATTCTCCTTCCTTTTCGTTGATCTGTTCGATACGCTGGGAACTCTTATCGGAGTAAGCGCCAAGGCGGATATGCTCGACAAGGACGGCAGGCTCCCCAAGATAAAGCCCGCTCTTCTGGCGGACGCTGTGGCTACCACCTCGGGAGCTGTTCTCGGAACATCTACCACCACCACCTTCGTTGAGTCCTCGGCAGGCGTTGCCGCAGGCGGAAGAACAGGTCTCACCGCTCTTACGACTGCTGTTCTGTTCCTCGTATCAATGCTGTTCGCGCCCGTATTCACGGCGATACCCTCCTTTGCCACCGCTCCCGCGCTGATAATCGTCGGATTCCTTATGTTCGGCAGCATCACCCGGATAAAGCTTACAAGCGACAACTACACGCAGGCTATCCCCGCATATCTCTGCATTATCGCAATGCCGCTGTTCTACAGCATCTCCGAGGGTATCTCCATCGGCGTTATCTCCTATGTAGTCATCAACATGATATGCGGAAATGCCAAGAAGATAAATCCTATCATGTATGTTCTTGCGGTGCTGTTCGTGCTGAAATATATCTTCCTGTGATAATATTGCTTTCATAATTTATTACAATATATTGACAAACCGATCAAAATGGTGTAAAATATTCATAAGCAAAAATTATGAAACGAGGTATTCACATGAATAAACTTCTGAAATTTCTGGCTTCCTCCGCAGCAGCGGCTGTTGTTGCTGTCTGCTCCGCAGTTACGGTCTGCGCAGAGGATATTTCCCTTGATATAACAGCAGAGCCTTCAAGCGGCTCCTGGGGACAGAGCGTAAAATATCTTACATCGCGCAATGCCGATATCTCCGACGCATTCGACCCCTGCACAATGACCGAGGATTCGGTGGTGCAGATCACATACGACTGCGAACTTAAGGACGATAACAACCACATCGAGCTTATCTGTCAGTCCTGGGGCGACCATGCCACCGCTGTGACCGCCGACTGGAACAAGATCCCTGCTGCTTCACACAGCGAGGGCTATTCCGAGTTTACATACGCCGATATCGTCGCTGCTTACGGTACGGATGATTTCTCCGAATTGTACGCTATCTGCGTGGGCGATACGGGCGAGTGCCCTATTACCGTCACAAGCATAGTCATCACCAATGTGGGCAGCTCCGACGGCGCTGCGGAGGCTGTCACCGAGACAGAGACCGAGACCGAGACCGAAGCGGAAACTACCGCCGAGGAGACTACCACTGCGGAAGAGACCACTGCCGAGGAAGAGACTACCACATCTGAGGAGACCACGACTACCGCCGAGGAAACTACAACAACTGCCGAAGAGACTACAACGGCTGCCGAGACCACCGCCAAGGCGGAGACCACAGCTGCCGCAGAGGAAGCAAGCAGCTCGGGTATCGACGCAGGTGCGATAGTTATCATCGTTATCATCGTTGTTGTTGTGGCAGCAATTGTTGTAATGGTCCTTCTTATTAGAGGCAAGGGTCCCAAGACCAACAACGACGACTGGAAGAGATGACCTCATATTGAAGCAATTCCTTCGGAGCAGAAAATATCTGCTCCTTTTTTTGCGTTTTCATGCCGATTTGTGAAAAAAATGAAAAAAAATCAAATTCCTATTGCATTTTTTCTCGGAATATTATATAATATAAGTATGGTTAACTAAAGCGGCTGTAAATCATATATCCGCTTAAATTATATTGGAGGTAAAAAATCATGGCAAAGCTTGTATCCGCTAAGGAAATGCTTAACAAGGCAAGAGACGGAAAATATGCCGTTGGTCAGTTCAACATCAACAACCTTGAATGGACAAAGTCCATTCTTCTCACCGCAGAGGAATTAAGATCCCCTGTTATCCTCGGTGTTTCCGAGGGCGCAGGTAAGTATATGTGCGGCTATACCACTGTTGTAGGCATGGTAAACGGTATGCTCAATGAGCTTAATATCACTGTTCCCGTTGCTCTTCATCTCGACCACGGTACCTTCGAGGGCGCACAGGCTTGTATCAAGGCTGGCTTCTCCTCTATCATGTTCGACGGCTCTCACTATCCTATCGACGAGAACGTTGCTAAGACAACTCAGCTGGTAAATACCTGCGATATCCTCGGTATCTCTCTCGAGGCTGAGGTAGGCTCTATCGGCGGCGAAGAGGACGGCGTTATCGGCATGGGCGAGTGCGCCGATCCCGACGAGTGCAAGAGAATTGCAGACCTGGGCGTAACAATGCTCGCTGCAGGTATCGGAAATATCCACGGCAAGTATCCCGCTAACTGGGCAGGTCTTTCCTTTGAGACTCTCGAGGCTGTAAAGGCTAAGGTTGGCGATATGCCCCTCGTTCTCCACGGCGGCACAGGTATCCCCGCTGACATGATCAAGAAGGCAATTTCTCTCGGCGTTGCAAAGATCAACGTAAACACCGAGTGCCAGCTTGCATTCCAGGAGGCTACAAGAAAGTATATCGAAGAGGGCAAGGACCTTCAGGGCAAGGGCTTCGACCCCAGAAAGCTTCTCGCTCCCGGCTGCGAGGCTATCAAGGCTACAGTCAAGGAAAAGATGGAGCTCTTCGGTTCCGTTGGCAAGGCTTGAGTTCTTATATAGCTTAGAAAAAATTATCCTCCCTGCTTTGGCGGGGAGGATTTTTTGCCGATATTATCCCGAAAACGGCATATAATAATATCAAGACTGATTTATACTAATCCCCGATTAAAAAGTGTACAAAAAATCAAGCTAAAACTTGAATATATGGTTTTTGCGCAGATTTTTTATCTACACTTTTATCGGGGATCAGTATTATATATCAGTATATTTATCTTCAAATATATTGACTTTTTTATTGATATGTGTTATACTATAAGTATGGAGGTGAACGATATGTCAGATATTTCAAGTGCAATAAGAAATACAATTCCTATCTCAATGTTCAACCGCGGTCTTGCGGGAAAGATATTCGACGAGGTCAGACAGAGCGGCGCAAAAGTAGTCATGAAGAACAATGCTGCGGAATGCGTTCTGCTTTCTCCCGAGGAATATCTGCGGCTTATGGACGAGGTCAACGATGCCCGTCTGCTGACGATAGCTTCCGAGCGCATGTCACACTACGACCCCGAAACGACTATTTCCGCAGAAGAGCTTTACAAGGAGCTGGGTATTACCCGTGAAGCACTTGACAGCGTGGGCGAGGTGGATATCGAATGACGTGGTCGCTGAGATACCTGCCCGAAGCCGCAAAGGATCTGAAAAGCCTTGCAGGAAATCAGCGAATGCTTGTGGCAAAGGCGATAGACAAGGTGCTTGTGAATCCTCTTCCTGTGCAGGAGGGCGGACTCGGAAAGCCGCTGGGAAACAAGCACGGAAAGGACCTTTCGGGCTTTCTGAAAATAAAGCTGAAAAACGCGGGGATACGCGTTGTCTATAAGCTGATACGCACCGAAAGCGAAATGCTCGTGGTAGTTATCGGCGCAAGAGCCGACGACGAGGTCTATGATACCGCACAGCGGCGTGCGGAAAAATATGAGCTTTGAGCAATCCTCATCTGACTTCGTCGGATGAGGTTTTTATATCACAAAAAGCAGAGCGCACGGAAAGAGGTCATTTCATTTTATCTGAATATTATATCGGTTTTCTGCCAATAATATACAAAACCAATGAAAGGAACGTATATTATGACGACCGTTATAATTTGTCCGAAAAAATACGAATACAAGCTCTGCGGGCGCAGGCTCTCCGATTTTGCCATCGAAAAGATAAAACGGCTGGGCGGCGATATCGTCTGCACCTCCGACAAGCCCGACGAAATCCACAATGCCGTAAAGCACTGCCGCACTCTGCCTGTGCTGATATATCCCGTGAATATCCTCACCGCCGCCGACCTGCTCCCCCTTGTCAGCGCCTGCCGCAAGGGCTATGACATGGCTGTGCTGAAGGTCATGGGAGACCCGGAGCAGTGCGTCGGCATAATCGCCGTTAACCGCCTGCCTGTGGGATTTGACGATATCTGCGAGCTGTACGCTGCCGCTATTCGGGAGAGATTCAACATAAAATCTCTCTTCACCGAGGAATACTGCTCCGTGATAAACTCCAGGGAGGACTACCTTGCCGCACAGCAGGCGATACTCTCCGGGGAATATATCCCCGATACGCCCTACGAGGACAGCGAGTTGAAACCGCGCTACACCGCATATCGCGGACTTGAGACCGACGAGCCCGTCTACATCGGCAGAAACTGCGTTCTGGGAGAAAATGTGAAGCTATCCCGGGGAACATATATCGGCGACAACGTCTACATCGGCTCCGATACCGAAATTATCCGCTCCGCTGTCATGGACGGAGCATATATCAGCGGCGGGGCTTACCTTGAAAATGTCATCGTGGAGGAAAACGCGGCGGTGGCTCACGGTCAGCGCGAATCCGACTGCACTATCCGCGGAAAGCGCGCAGATATGCGTTCTGCGGAGAATATCGCCCCTCTTTTCGGCACCGACGGAAAAATGAACGGGAACATCTCCGCTGCGGCGGCATATTCCGCAGGACAGGCTGCCGCTGCCGAAAAAAGCGTCGCCGTGGCATACGGCGATACTGCGGCTGCCGCGGCATGCGAGGCTTTTGCGGCGGGGGCTGTCTCCTGCGGAGGAAATGTCACCGACTTCGGCGAGCTGCCCGAGAATGTATTTCGATACGCTCTTCGGAACAGCATGTGCTCCTGCGGGGTCTACTTCGGCTATGAGTATATCCGTCCCTGGAACGGCGATGGTCTGCCCTCCGAGGAAAAGCTGCGGAAGAGTCTTGAAAATGCCGTGCAGTTCGGCGGAAATATCGAAAAATCCTCCGTTGACTGCGGGCTGACACGGGCAGATAATGTATACGATTCGTATAATAATTATATCGATAAACTTTTAGTATCTGATATCAGCGGATTCTTCGCAGATATCACCACTCCGAACGAAAGCCTGTACAGCCTCTGCCGCAGCTTCACCGAAAGGCACGGCGCTGACGACCGCAGCAAAACAAGGATAGCCTTTCACATCAGCGGCGACGGCAGCAGAATTTCCGCCTTCACCGAGGAAACGGGATATGTTTTCCATGAGCGGCTGGTCATGCTCTGCCTGTCGCGGATGAAGAAGTCCTCGGCGGCGGTCAGCTCGCGGTTCCCACACGCTGCGGAAAAGCTAATGAAGCTTGAACGTTTCGACTATGCTCCCGACTATTCCGCCATGACTCCCGAAGAGATCCGCGCCGATAAGAAAGCCCGTGCAAACGCCGAGCCTGCGCTGTTTGACGGAGTTGCCGTCATGGCAATGGTGCTGAATATCTTAGCTTCGGAGGATATCTCTCTTGAAGAAGCGGTATCAAAGCTGCCGAAATACTCGTCCTCGGGAAGAATGATCCCTCTGCAGACCAACGCGGCAGCGCTCTTCCGACGGCTGGGTCTCCCGCCGAGGGGAGGGATTCTTCCCGCCGAACGGGGACAAGCCGAGGTGCGTCCCATGAGAACGGGCGGAGTTATCCTGTACGCGGAAAGCGCTTCTGCGGAAATATCTGCGGAAATATGCGGGTTTTACGAGGAGATGTTCAAAAGAACGCCAATTGATGACCTGTGATGTCCTAATACTAATCCCCGATAAAAGTGTACAAAAAATGCATGCTGTAATGAACTACGGCATGCATTTTTTATTGGTTATTTATTGTGTTTCTCCAGCCAGCGCACCGCACAGTGTGCCAGTCCTGCCGCTCCTATGGGGAGCACGTCCTCGTTGAATCTGACCTTCGGATTATGGGCGGAGTAGTCTCCCCGCTCGTCCGTAAAGCCTGCGGACAGGTACATGAACGCCGACGGCACTGCTTCCGCGATTACGGCGAAATCCTCCGACGCGTTCGCCTTCATATCGGGGAAGGGCTTTGCTATGCCCAGCTCGTTCATATACCCTGCCATTTCCTCGGTAAAGGCTTTGTCGCAGATAAGAGGCGGAACGTCCGACAGCACGGTGAGTTCAGCAGTGCCGCCATAGACTGCGGCGATACCCTTTGCAGTCTCGGATATGCGCTGTACCAGCTTTTCCCGCTCGTCCTTATCATTGGTGCGGAGCGTTCCCTCCATAAATGCACAGTCGGGGATAATATTCGCCGCATTTCCTCCGTGAAGCTGTCCAACCGTCAGCACGCAGGTCTTTTCGGGATCAGCTTCACGGGCTATCAGCTCCTCCAGCGCAATATATATCTGCGCCGCGATATTCAGCGGGTCAACGGACAGATTCGGATAAGCTCCGTGTCCGCCCTTGCCCTTGATGTCGATATGGAAGCCGTCCACCGAGTTCATCATAACTCCGCCCGCATTGTACATGAACAGCCCCGGCAGCATCTTCCCCGGAGCCACATGGAATGCCAGTGCCGCGTCCACATGAGGGTTTTCAAGTATGCCGTTTTCTATCATATCATGGCTGCCCTCGAAGGTCTCCTCCGCGGGCTGGAACATCAGCTTGACTGTGCCCTTAAGCTGCGATTCCGACTGCTTTAAAAGCTTTGCGGCGGAAAGCAGCATTGCCGCATGAAAATCATGTCCGCAGGCATGAGCATGTCCGCCTGTGCAGGCGAAGCTCTCGCCGCTCATTTCCTCCATGGGCAGAGCATCCATATCCGCACGGAGCAGCAGCACGGGAGCACCCTGTCCCAGCAGCGCAGTTACGCCGTGTCCGCACTTTTTCGGCTCCAGACCGTATTCGGTCAGCTTTGTCATGACGTATTCCTGCGCAATGGGCATATCCAGTCCCACCTCGGCGGTCTTGTGGAAATACCTGCGGTTTTCGGTCAGTTCGTCCTTCATATCCTTTGCTTCACTGTAAAAGTCCATATTATTCGGCTCCTTTATATGATGATATATTCGTATCTGAGAGTTTTATCAAAAAATATCTTTCAGAATTATTATACCCCTTAATAAGCTCAAAGTCAATGAAACAAAAAAATTTTTCAAAGGCTATTGACAAATCATTATAGGTGTGATATACTGTGTATAACATGATATACACAGTTAATACAGCCAACAAACGAGGTGATAGCTATTCTGAAAATTGTTCTTAATGCCGCAAGCGACAAGCCTATGTACGAACAGATAAAATCCTATATCAGAGAGGCGGTGCTGAGCGGTGATATCCCCGACAAGACCATGCTCCCCAGCGTGAGACAGCTTGCTGCGGAGCTGCACGTCAGCGCCATAACCACAAAGCGCGCATACTCCGACCTTGAACAGGAGGGGCTCATCTTTACGTCCCCGGGAAAGGGAACATTTATAAACGCTCCCGACGCCCAGGCGCTGACCCGGAAATTCCGACAGAAAAAGCTGGAGGAATTCGCGGAGTATGCCCAAAGGCTCCTCGACGAGGGCTTCTCAAAGGGCGAGCTATACAACGAAATAAATAAATTGTCGGGCGACCCGACGGTCTGATCCCGCGTCGTTAGTCTTACGAATATGTTCGTATCATCCCGCGGAAGTCCAAAAAAAATTCAATACTCAACAAAGGAGAATAATAATATGAAAAACATTCTTGAAATCAAAGGCATTAAGAAGACCTTTGCAGGCACATCCTTTACACTGCATGACGTGAGCCTTGACATACCCTGCGGAGCTGTTATGGGACTTATCGGCGAAAACGGCGCAGGCAAGACCTCGCTTATCAAGATAATAATGAACATCTACGGCAGGAACGGCGGAAATATCACCGCTTTCGGAGACCTCGACACCGTGAGGGACGAGGCTAAGTTCAAGGAGCTGACAGGCTACGTTTCCGACGAGGACTACCTCTACTTCAACACCACCGTGGAAAAGACCGCCGCCGCCTTTGCAATGGCATTCAGCACATGGCACAGCGATATTTTCGACAAGTACATGAAAATGTGGCAGATAGATACAAAAAAGAAATGCAACACTCTCTCAAAGGGCATGAAAACTAAGGTCATGCTTGCCCTTGCTCTGGCGCACGACCCGAAGCTGCTTATCCTCGACGAGCCCACCGCGGGACTTGACCCTGCGGCGAGAATTGAGATACTGGACATTCTCCGTGATTATGTTTCGGACGGCGAGCATTCCGTGCTGTTCTCAACCCACATCACGGGCGACCTTGACAAGATAGCCGACTACATCGCCATGATGATAGACGGCACAATAACCGAGGTGCTCTCCGCCGACGAAGCACAGGACAAGTACGCGGTCATCTCGGGCGATGTGAGCGATATGCCGAAAAAGGGCATTATCGGTGCAAAGCTCATGGGAAGTACATACGAAGCTCTTGCTCTGCGCAGTGATATCCCTCATTTCAGGAATGCGGCAGTACGCACACCCAACTACGAGGATTTACTGGTACACACCATATTACAGAACCGCGAAAACCGCAGGTGATAATAGCGATTAGCGAATAGCAATTAGCGACTAGCGGATAGTACTTAGTCCTTAGTGAATAGCTATTAGTTATTAGCGATTAGTGAATAATCCTTAGCTTTTAGTCGAAAAGCCTCAAGTTAATAGTAATAAGTGAACGCAGTGGACGAGCCGCCCCAGAAATCCCCCAATAGCACTATTCCATTTAACCGATGACACGAACAACAGCCAACCCCGAAGGGTGTTGGCGCCCACCTAAAAGTAACTTGAGCACTGCTGACCGATGGCATTCGAGCTGGGCAAAAGAGTGGGGAGAGGAAAAAGTGGGTGTGGGAGGAAAAACGTAGGGGAGAGAAAAGCGGCGCTACACTCAAACTAAATCTTACGAAGCAGGTACGAGTAAGCCGCTTGTCTCTTCCCGAAGTTTGTCCTCCCACATGCGTCGGAAGATGCAATCTTCAGATGAAAACATACAATAGCCCCGATGATAAAAACAATTACTAAGAAGCCCGAAATCGCAATGTGGAAGCAGAAAGGAACAATGACCATGAACGAATCACAATACATGAAATTCACAAAAAAGCTGTTCAACCGCAAATGGCATATGATATGCTTCGCATTAAGTGCGGTCTGCGGGGTAATGGCGGCATATAAGCCTATATGGATATTATCAGAGGGCATATTCATGTGGCTCTTCGATATCTATCTGAAAAACTACTACCCCATTGAGCCCGACTATGACCCCGAAAAGCAGAAGGCTTCCATGATAGCAGACAATCGTCTGAAAAAAAGGGCATTAATGGCACAGCTTCCCTGCACCCGTCAGCTTCTTATGCGGACGATATTTTCCGAGCGGCTCCCTCTGCTGATAATTTTCACGGCAAGCAGTCTTGCGGCAGGCATAAGAATGATTTTTTTCGGCGTTGATTTTGGCGCAGGATTTTATATTATGGCGATGTTTCCCCTTGCTATACAGATAATCGGCATTTCCGAAAGCTATGCCTTTCTTGACGGAAAATTCGCGGGATCTAATATTCTGGACGACGGTTTTCCCGCAATTACAATGTGCTTTTTTATCGGAGGTCTGGAGATATTCGGCAGATATGAGCCTATGCACACAAGCACAGGCGCAGGGATCGCCGTGATAATTATAGCGGGCATCACATTTGCGGCGTCTGTGCAGTCCCACCGAAAGGCGATAAGAAAAGCCGAACACACCGCCTACAACGGAGAGAAAATTTTATCTGACAATTGATAATTATTGAACGGAGAGAAGCATTATGAACATATCATCATACAAGAAATTCACTAAAAATATCCACGGAGGAAGAGCCTATCTGCTCTGCTGTGCATTAGTGCTGATATGCTCCGCCGCGGCATTTATTCACCCTATCTGGATATTCCTTGCGGCAGAGTTCATGTGGGTGTGCGATATGCTGATCGTATCATACTATCCCCTTATGCCAAACGACACCGAAAAACAGAAAGGGATACTCATGGTCAGCAGCGCACGGAGAAACAATCTTGCGGGACTGCTGCCCTCAACACGTCAGCTTATGATGAAGGCTGTCTTTTCCGAAAGACTGGCACTGCTTGTCATATACACTTTGGGCTGCATCGGAGCGGCGATAAGACTGATGTTCTTCGGCGTGGATTTCCCAGTTTGGGGAGCTGTTGCCGCAGCATTTTTCGGAGCTCTGCAAATGGCTGGAGTATCAGCGTTCTATGCCTTTGACAGCCCTCATCTTCACAATTTCGGCGTCATAACATCGGGCTTTTCTCCGGTGATAATCCTGACTCCCCTGATAGCAGGCTGCCTGACCGAAACACAGACTATACACACCAGCATATCGGGCGGACTTGCAGTCATAGGCTTCACACTTCTCGGACTGCTCCTGTCGGTAATGGCTCACCGCAAGGGCATACGGGACTGCGAAAACACAGCCTATAACGGCGATATAATAACCAACAGCTGAACATCAGCGGAAAGAGTGATAATATGAAAATAAAAGAATACTACAAAATGGCGTTCATGTTACTGCCGAAATTCACTGTCATATATATTATAGTCATGAGCATACTCACGCCGCTGCTTATGACAGTTGCCACACTTTTCGGAAGTGCAGCCGCTTCTTCCATATGCGTGATATTATTTCCATACGCTCCCCTTTTCATAAGAATGGCAGTGCCTGTGCAGGGAGCATCGCCCTCTGTCAAAAACAGCTTATCCTCCGCCGCACAGGCAAGGGAGCTTCAGGGCGGAAGCACGACTATCTACGATATGCTCTGTGTAATGCCCCTGACACGGCGGCAGATAGTTTCCTTCTACATGAGCTTTATGCGGGGCTACACATGGCTCATCTCCGTTATATATATTCTCATGCTGATTATCACAGAGCATGCATGGCTGCCCTTTATGGCTATCGTATCATTTGCGGTGATATTCATGCTGAACATGACCATGGCAGCGACCATGACAAAGCTTGAAAAGCCAATAGATGCGCTGACCCTGCTGTTATACATAGCCGTTATCATCATATATCTGCTGAACACAACAGATTTCTTAAGCCTTGCAATACCTGTTCCGAGCTATGCGGCTGTGATCTTCATAATCGCAGCGAATGTCCTCCATGAGCTTATCATGCGGGCGACTCAACTCTCTCCCAACAAATTCTACGCCCGCAACGGCGAGCTGAACGTGTAAACTGAAAGAGTGATAATATGAAAACAAAGGAATATTTTAAGATCGCATGGACGCTGATGCCCGAGGGCTCAAAAACTGCTATGATAATTTTTCTGTGCCTGTCATATATAATGGTGATATGCTCCTTCACTGTGGAAAACGGAGCTGTACTCGGCTGTTCCTTAATGTTTCTTGGATATGCACTGTCATATCTGGTAATGTCCGCTCCCCTGCACGGAGCCGCTCCCTCCGCGAAGGGCAGCATGAAGGAAAATGCACAGGCAAGGGAGCTTCGGGGAGGCAGCTCGGGAATATACGATACCCTATGTATAATGCCGATAACAAGACGGCAGATCGCGGCGTGCTATATGAGCATATACCGCATCATCATCGGGATATACTCGGCGCTGACGATAGTTTCGCTGTTTTTCAGCCAAAGCTCCGGAAAGTCGGGGATCATAATATTGCTGTTCTGTGTGATATCGGCGTTAAATATATATATGGCAGCCGGATCGTCAAGTCACAACAGGCTGTCCGTTATCATAATAATTCTCCTTGTGGCAGTGGGAGTGTCATTTGCGCTTATGGGACTTTTCCATACCATCGGGCTTTCCTCCGACGGAATCAGAAATGCGGCAATTATTGCCATAATTGCATCGGGTCTCCTGAACGAGCTGATAATGAGAGCCACCGCCCTGAACCGCCGCAAATTCTACGCCCGAAACGGTGAGAACAATGAATGATTGATATTTTTTTCGAAGACACAAAAATATCGCCGTCCGTTTTTCGCGGACGGCGATACTGTTTTTTCGCATATTTTTACAGGTGGGTAATCATCTTCCGCTGCCTGCATATTTGTCGTGGACGCTTATTCTGTTGAGTGCACGCTTCAGCTTCAGCTCCGCGATATCAAGCTCGCGGCGGTTCTGCTGGTGGCTTATACGCTCTCTTGCCTCTTCCTCGGAGCGCTTCGCCCAGTCAACGTCGATATCCTCCGCCCATTCCACGGCGTTTGCGAAGATATTGACCTTATTTCCGCCAACCTTCATAAGTCCGCCCGAAATAGCTGCGATGCGCCAGCTGCCGTCCTCCTGCATGACCTTCAACGGTCCCGACGGCAGATCTGCCACAAGACTGATATGATTTGCAAGGATACCGATATCGCCCTCTGTGGTGCGGACGATTATCTGAGTTGTTTCTCCGTCAAAGAAAACCTTCTCGGGAGTGATTATTTTAAGCTCGTAAGACGCTGCCATATCCTGACCGTCCTTTCCGCATCAATACTTCAGGTTCTTGGCCTTTTCGACAGCCTCGTCGATAGTACCCACATAAAGGAACGCCGACTCGGGAAGATCGTCATGCATACCTGCGATGATCTCCTTGAAGCCTCGGATAGTCTC
>JALEMR010000031.1 GCA_022768245.1 Oscillospiraceae bacterium | reverse complement strand
GGTGATTTTCATGAACGAAAAGGAACTTTATGCACTCTGGTGCGAAAAGGCAGTGGACGACCCCGACCTGCAGACGGAGCTTAAGTCCATCGCCGACGACGATGAAGCTATCAAGGACAGATTCTACCGTGACCTCGAATTCGGTACGGGCGGTCTCAGAGGCGTTATCGGAGCAGGCGCATACCGTATGAATATATACACTGTAAGAAGAGCTACTCAGGGTCTTGCGGATTATGTCAAGGAATCCTTTGCTGCTCCCTCCGTGGCTATTGCATACGACAGCCGCATCAAGTCCGACGTTTTCGCTAAGGAAGCCGCTGCCGTACTGGCTGCAAACGGCATCAAGGTATACATATATAACGAGCTCATGCCTACGCCTATGCTCTCCTATGCGGTAAGATACCATAAGTGCAGCGCAGGTATCGTCATCACCGCTTCCCACAACCCCGCAAAGTATAACGGCTACAAGGTATACGGTCCCGACGGCTGTCAGCTCACTCTCGGCGCAGCGGAGATCGTTCTTAAGAATATCAATTCTGTTGAAATGTTCGGCGGCGCAAAGGTCATCTCCTTCGAGGAGGGTCTCGAAAGCGGAAAGATCGAATACATCAAGCAGGAGGTCATCGAAAGCTACCTGAATGAAGTTGCGGCACAGGGCATCCACACCGATCTCGTTCCCGCAAGCGGACTTAAGGTAGTATATACTCCCCTTAACGGCACAGGAAACAAGCCTGTACGCGCTATCCTCAAGAAGATAGGCATTGAAAGCGTAACAGTCGTTCCCGAGCAGGAATATCCCAACGGAAACTTCACGACCTGTCCCTTCCCCAATCCCGAGATCAAGGAAGCTCTCGCTTACGGACTTAAGCTCTGCGAGACCGTAAAGCCCGACCTTCTCCTTGCCACAGACCCCGACTGCGACCGTGTCGGCATCGCTGTTCCCGACGATAACGGAAACTATGTCCTCTTCACGGGCAACGAAGTTGGCGCAATGCTCCTCGAGTATATCTGCGAGGAAAGAACAAAGCTCGGCACAATGCCCGAGAATCCTGTTGCAGTCAAGACTATCGTTACCACCGACCTCGCAAAGAAGATCTGCGAGAACTACAATGTCAAGCTTATCAACGTGCTCACAGGCTTCAAGTTCATCGGCGAGCAGATAGGCTTCCTCGAGAGCAAGAACGAGGCTGACAGATACATCTTCGGCTTTGAAGAGAGCTACGGCTATCTTGCAGGCTCCTATGTAAGAGACAAGGACGCAGTTGTGGCTTCCATGCTTATCTGCGAAATGGCTGCTTTCTACCGCACAAAGGGCATTTCTCTCCTTAAGGCAAGAGAGAACCTCTACAACAAGTACGGCGTATACTTCCACAGCCAGAAGTCCTTCACCTGCGAGGGCGCTTCGGGCATGGAGCGCATGAAGGAGATCATGGCAGACCTCCGCGCAAATACTCCCAAGACTATCGGCGGACTCACCGTTACAAGATTTGACGATTATATCGCAAGCACCTCCGTTGATACCGCAACAGGCACAAAGAAGATGCTCACGCTCCCCAAGTCGGACGTGCTCACCTTCGTTCTGACCGACGGTGCAAGCGTTGTTATCCGTCCCTCCGGCACCGAGCCCAAGATCAAGGCTTACTTCACCACCACAGGCAAGACTCAGGACGAGGCAAAGGCTCTTGAAGCAACAATTGCCGACGATTTCACTAAGATACTCGGATTCTGAACATAATCTCATAAATGCAAATCCGCCCGAAGCTGTTGTTTCGGGCGGATTTGTTTACAGCGATCACTTGTCACCAATTTTTACCTGATCATCATAAAAACGATTGCGGTCACAATAACGGGAACAATAACAACATATCCGAAAATACGCAAAGCTATCCCAAGCTTTTTGTGATCTGTTTTTTTATATATTATCGTTCCGATGATAATGAGTGCAGCACCAAGAAACAGTATTATCAGAACAACTGCCGCAAAAAACAGAAAAATCCCCATAAAAGCCATAATGATGCCTCCGCCCGAATATACTTTGCTATATTAATGTCTGCTCAACAACGGAAAAAGTGCGCAGAAGCTTTGCTTCGGAGCATTTTTCTGTTGTTGGGTGCAAGGATTTTTGGCGTTTCAGCCAAAAATCCTTGCACCTTGCCGCCCGTCAGCGGCGGCAAAGCAGACATTAATCAGGTAGTACGGCACAAATCTTTGATTTGTGCCGCTGAAAATCCTGTTTTACAGGATT
>JALEMR010000012.1 GCA_022768245.1 Oscillospiraceae bacterium | reverse complement strand
TGTTGGGTGCAAGGATTTTTGGCGTTTCAGCCAAAAATCCTTGCACCTTGCCGCCCGTCAGCGGCGGCAAAGCAGACATTAATCAGGTAGTACGGCACAAATCTTTGATTTGTGCCGCTGAAAATCCTGTTTTACAGGATTTTCAGCCAATAACTGCCCTTCGGGCAGTTATTGAGTACGCACTATATTATAACAGACCATACCGAAAAAGTCAACCATACAAAAAACCGCCCGAATGATCGGACGGTTTTTACTTTACTGTTATATCATCTTTCGCTGAGAGCCGCATAGTCCACATGATCGTGAACGTTTCTGTATGCGGGACGGATTATCTTGCCCTCGTTGGTAAGCTCTTCAATTCTGTGAGCGGACCAGCCCGCAATTCTTGCAATGGCGAAAAGCGGAGTGTAAAGCTCGGGAGGTATCTGCAGCATGCTGTAAACAAAGCCGCTGTAAAAGTCCACATTCGCGGAAACGCCCTTGTAAATGTGACGCTCCTCTGCGATGACCTCGGGGGCAAGTCCCTCAACAAGGTTATACAGCGCAAGCTCCTTCTGCATGTTCTTTTCCTCGGCGAGAACGCTAACAAAGTTCTTGAAGATATTCGCTCTGGGGTCGGAAATGGAGTATACCGCGTGACCCATTCCGTAGATAAGTCCCGAACGGTCGAAGGCCTCCTTGTGAAGCAGCTTTTTCAGATAAGCCTTTACCTCGTCCCTGTCGGTCCAGTCGGAGACATTCTGCTTCATATCATCGAACATCATAGTCACCTTGATGTTGGCTCCGCCGTGCTTGGGACCCTTAAGGGAACCCAGCGCCGCCGAGATAGCGGAATATGTATCCGTTCCCGAGGACGTAACTACGTGAGTTGTAAAGGTAGAGTTATTACCGCCGCCGTGTTCCGCGTGGAGCACCAGAGCAAGGTCAAGGACCACAGCCTCCAGCCGTGAAAAGCTGCTGTCGGGACGGAGCATATGCAGGATATTTTCCGCCGTGGAATACTCCGCCTTGGGGTGATGTATTATTAGGCTCTCGCCCTCGTTTGCGTAGTTCTTCGCATGATAGCTGTATACCGACAGCAGAGGAAGTCTCGCAATAAGCTCCACAGACTGGCGCAGAACATTTTCAACAGATGTATCGTTCGCCCTGTCATCATAGGAGAACAGGGAAAGCAGTCCGCGCGAAATGTTGTTCATCAGGTCGTCGCTGGGAGATTTCATTATGATATCCCTGACGAACGTATTGGGCAGACTGCGGCAGTCCGATAAAATACGGCTGAAATTGTCAAGCTGCTTTGCGTCGGGAAGATTTCCGAAAAGCAGCAGATATACTGTCTCTTCAAAGCCGAAGCGCTTCTCGCCTATAAAGCCGCGTACAATGTCGTTGATATTGATGCCGCGGTAATACAGCTCGCCGTCACAGGGCACAGACTTTCCGTCCACCGTCTTGCTCGATACGATCTCCGATATTTCGGTAAGTCCCGCAAGAACGCCCTTACCGTTAATATCTCTGAGCCCTCTTTTAACGTCGTACTTTGAGTAAAGCTCGGGATCGATCCTTCCGTTCTGTCTGCAAAGCCCGGCAAGCTCGCCGAATTTTCCGTTCAGCTCGGAAGCAGTGAAATTCTTCGCCATATTTTACCATTCCTTTCTTAACAAAATCATTTTTTACAATCAGCTATTTTATTATTATAGCATATTTCATGAAGCAAGTCAATCGAAAAATTCAGATTTTAATGAAAATACAGTGAAAATTAGATAAAATGTTATAAAAATGTTATCGTCTGAATATAGATACTGCGATTATCACCGCAGGCGCAGCATAATTCAGGATAAATCCCCACAGCTTTTTCCCGCGGAATTTAAGGCTTCCGCCGTTGGATATCTCCTCGGCGGCATTGTCAACTCCCCATACTCTTCCCACGAGTATGCATATGAATATGGCTCCCAGCGGCATTATGACATTATCCGCCGCAAATGAGATGAGTTCGAATATATTCATACCGAAAATGCCGATATCCGACAGCCTGCCGAAGGAAAGCGACGCGGGTATGCCCAGCACCGCAGTGATGCCAGCAGTCATCAGCACCGCATATATGCGCTTTATTTTCAGCCTGTCCATGAAAAAGGACGCTACCACTTCAATAAGGGATATTGCCGAAGTTACCGCCGCTATCAGTATCAGGAAGAACATTATCGCACCGATAACTCTGCCGCCCTTCATCTGCGAGAACACCGCGGGCAGCGTGCTGAATATCATTCCCGGACCTGCGTCGGGAGCCAGTCCGAAGGAAAATACCGCGGGTATCATCACCAGTCCCGCAATGACTGCGATGACAGTATCGAGGATAACTATAATAAATGTGCTTGAAACAAGACGGCTGTCCTTTGAAAGATAGCTGCCGTAGGTGATAAGCGTTCCCATTCCCAGCGAAAGGGAGAAGAACATCTGCCCCATGGCGCTGAGAATTATCCCGGAAAACGGAATATCTCCCGAAAGGTCGGGCAGCAGAAAAAATTTTATCCCCTCCGATGCATTCGGCAGAGTAAAAATGTATATCATTATACCAATGAGAAAAACAAGCAGCACAGGCAGCAGCACCGCCGAAGCCTTTTCGATGCCCCCCGATATGCCCATGACCACCACCGCGGAACAGATAAGGATAAAGCCCAGCTGCCACATTATCGGCTCTGCGGAGCGGGCGGAGTATTCCTCAAAGAAGCCGCTGTCGGGTATCCCCGAAGACGCGCAGGAGATAAAATACTTGATGACCCAGCCGCCCACCACGCTGTAAAACGACAGCACCAGCACCGAGCATACCGCTCCGAAGCCTCCCGCAAAGCCCCATTTGGGGTCAATCGCCTTGCAGCTGTCCACGGCGTTTTTTCCGCCGTTCCTGCCCACCGCCAGCTCCGCCAGAAGCACGGGCACGCCTATTGCAAGGGCTAAGATCACATATACTATCAAAAAGAGTCCGCCGCCGTTTTTCGAAGCCACATAGGGGAACTTCCAGAGATTCCCCAGCCCTATGGCAGAGCCTGCGGACGCCATGATAAATCCGAATTTCGAAGACCATTTTCCGTTGTTGTTCATAACAGTTTTTACCTTTTCCTTATTCATCAATAATTGCTGTACTATATTTTTGTGCATTATGTCCTTGAATATACATTTTTCGCAATAGATATAAGGTAAATATTATAAAAATATTATTAAAATGTAAAAAGTGAGTTTTCACTCTTTTTATCGGAAAAGAAATGTGCTATAATAGATAAAGAATTCTGTTTCGCGTACTGCGCGAAGCACAAGAGCATTATAATTAGGAGCAGGAAACATGATAGAAGATTTTATTCAGCTAAAACAGCTTGCACTTAAAAAATATTTCAATAGCCTGAACGATATGCAGCAACAGGCTGTTTTTGCAGTAAACGGTCCCGTTCTTATCCTTGCGGGAGCAGGAAGCGGAAAAACTACCGTTCTTATCAACAGGATCGCTAATATGATCACCTTCGGAAACGCTTATGAGGACAAAAACGTTCCTCCCTCCGTCACCGAAGAGGATATCGCTTTTCTCAAAAGCTATGACGGTTCCCGCAGTGAAGAGGACGTTTCCCGTCTTCGGGAGCTTTGCGCCGTTGATACAGTAAAGCCCTATAATATCCTTGCGATAACATTTACCAATAAGGCGGCGTCCGAGCTGAAAAACCGCCTTGCCGATATGCTTGGCGAGGAACAGGCTTCCCAGATAGCTGCGGCTACCTTCCACTCCGCCTGCGTCCGTATCCTCAGACGGGAGATAAGCAGACTGGGATTTACGGGCAGCTTTACAATCTACGATTCCGACGACAGCCAGTCTATGATAAAGGCATGCATCGAGGCGCTGGACATCTCCGACAAGAATTTCCCGCCAAAGGCTGTTATGAATATGATTTCCTCCGCCAAGGATAAGCTTATCGGTCCCGACGAGTACGAGGCGGCGTCCGAGGGCGACTACCGCAAAAATGTGGTGGCAAAGATATACAGGGAATATCAGTCACGCATGAAGGCGGCAAATGCTCTGGATTTTGACGATATCATCTGCCATACCGTCAAGCTTTTCGAGGAAAATCCCGACGTTCTCGACCACTATCAGAATCTGTACAAATATATAATGGTAGACGAGTATCAGGACACAAATACCGCTCAGTTCAGACTTGTATCCCTTCTCTCGCAGAAGAGAAAGAACCTCTGCGTTGTGGGCGATGACGACCAGTCTATCTACCGCTTCAGAGGGGCAACTATCGAAAATATCCTCTCCTTTGAGGACGATTTCGAGGACTGCACCGTTATCCGTCTTGAACAGAATTACCGTTCCACTAAGAATATACTTAACGCCGCAAACTGCGTTGTGAAGAACAATCTTTCCCGCAAGGAGAAAAAGCTCTGGACAGAGGGCGAAGAGGGAAACAAGGTGGTCATCTACAAGGCAGGCGACGAAAACGCCGAAGCAAGATTTATCTGCGACAAGATAGAGGATAATATCACAAACGGCGGACAGTATAAGGACTGCGCCGTGCTGTACCGCATGAACGCACAGTCTAACAGCATCGAAAGAAATTTCACCTCCCGGGGCATACCCTATAAGGTAGTGGGCGGCATGCGCTTCTACGACCGCAAGGAGATAAGGGATATGATAGCATATCTGTCGGTAATCAACAATCCCGACGATGTGCTGCGCTTCAAGCGTATAGTAAACGAGCCGAAGCGCGGTATCGGAGATACCACCGTTTCTATGATCGAACAGATAGCCTCCGACCTTGGGACCTCTCCCGTGTCGGTAATGCGGGACGCAGAAAACTATGCTCCGCTGTCAAAGAAGTCCGCGTCGCTGACAAAGCTTGCGGCAGTATTCGATTCACTGACAGAAGCTGCGGAAACAAAGCCTCTCGATTCGCTGATAGACCTGCTTCTCGACAAGACGGGCTACGGCACCATGATGAAAAATCTCGGTGACGAGGGCGCAATGCGTCTGGAAAATATATACGAGCTGAAATCCACCATGTCCGAGTATATGCGGTCAATGGAGGAAGCGGGCGAGGAGCCTGCTCTCTCGGGATTCTTAGAGGAAATATCACTTTACACCGATATTGACAAGCTTGACACCAACGAAAACGCCGTATGTCTTATGACTATCCATTCCGCAAAGGGACTGGAATTTCCTATCGTGTTCATCGCGGGCATGGAGGAGGGTATCTTCCCCGGAGTGCGCAGCATGGATAATCCCGACGATATCGAGGAAGAACGCCGTCTGGCATACGTTGCCATAACCCGTGCGAAAAAGCAGCTTTATATCACTCATGCGCAGACAAGAATGCTGTTCGGTCAAACCAACAGGAATTTGCAGTCCCGCTTCATCAAGGAGATAGACAAGGATTTCGTGGAGCGTATCGACGGCACCTTCAAGGCTCCCAAGAAGAAGACCGAGGAGGGCATCGTGGCGCAGAACAACACCTATACTCTCCAGAGCCAGATGACCGCCATGAAGCTGGAAGCCGCAAAGAAAAACGCCTCGGCGGACTTCAATGTGGGCGAAAGGATAAAGTCCACGGTATTCGGCGAGGGCACTATCCTCTCGGTGAAGAAAATGGGCAACGACGCTCTGCTTGAGGTGGCATTCGACGAAAAGGGCACCAAAAAGCTTATGGCAAATTACGCAAAGATCGTTAAAATATAATATCATCATGATTATTTCTGCCGCGTTGCAATAACGCGGCTATTTTTTTGATCTGCGGCATAATATTTTATAAACAGCATACGCTTTTTTTCAACATTTTTGTATACTTCAACAAAATATACAAATAGTTATAAAAATAACAATATTATATTCATATATTTTTTCTATAATACTTATAAGAAATATGATCGGCGGACTATCCCCCTCCAGGCACTTTCGCGCTGACAGCATAAGGAGTGTGATAAAATATGACAGAGCTGCACGGAAAAGGCGTTTCCAAAGGGATTGCAATAGGAAAATTAAGCTTTTATCAAAGGGAAAAAATATGTATAAATCAGTTTCACAGCGATGATTCCAAGGAGGAGATCAGCCGCTTCAGATCAGCCTGTGATATGACGCTCTCCCAGCTTGACGAGTTGTATAAGCGCGCTCTGACGCAGGTGGGCGAGGACGAAGCTATTATCTTCAATATACATAAAATGATACTCGATGACTCCGACTATGTGGGCTCGGTGGAAAAATATATCACCGAGGAGCATCTCAGCGCAGAATATGCGGTGGCGCTCACTTCGGAAAGCTTCGCGTCCGTTTTTGCCGCAGTGGAGAGCGAATATCTCAGATGCCGCGGCGCGGACATCAAGGACGTCTCCGACCGCCTGATGAAAAATCTGATGAACATTCAGTTCTCCAACGAGAACAGCGAGCATGAGCACGTCATCTTCTCCGACGATCTTGCTCCGTCGGAAACCATAGGGCTGGACCGCTCCAATGTACTTGCGTTCTGCACCGCCTTCGGTTCAAGCACCTCTCATACCGCCATTCTTGCCCGTACCATGAAGATACCCGCCGTGGTAGGTCTGGGCGCGCCTGCACTGGATGAGATCTTCAACGGCAAGGAAGTTATCGTTGACGGCACCAACGGCATCATCTACATAGACCCCGACGAAAAGACCCGCACCGAAATGACCCGCCGCCGCCGCTTTGAGCTTGAACGGGAAAAGCTGCTGCGCAGTCTGGTGGGCTGCGATAACGTCACCGCCGACGGCAGACGCATCAACGTATACGCCAATATCGGCAGCATAGATGAGCTCGCCGACGTGGCAGCCTGCGACGCGGGCGGGATAGGTCTTTTCCGCAGTGAGTTCCTGTTCTTAAACGGCTGCTCTCCGAGAGAGGAATCACAGTTCCGCTGCTATCGCACCGTGCTGAAAAAGATGAACGGCAAGCCTGTTATCATCCGCACCGCCGACCTCGGCGCAGATAAGCAGCCACAGTTCATGGAGATACAGAAGGAGGATAATCCCGCGCTGGGCTTCCGCTCCATAAGAATAAGTCTCACCAACAAGGACGATTTCAAGGTGCAGCTCCGTGCACTGTACAGAGCCTCGGTCTACGGCAATCTAAGCATAATGTTCCCGATGATAACCTCCGTTGAGGAGATACGGGAGGTAAAGGATATCCTCAAAGAGGTCAGACAGGAGCTTGTCTCCGAGGGCGTGCCCTTTTCCGATAACGTGCCTATCGGGATAATGATAGAGACCCCCGCCGCAGTGATGATAAGCGATCTTCTGGCGCAGGAGGTGGACTTTTTCAGCATAGGCACCAACGATCTTACACAATACACCCTCGCAGTTGACAGACAGAATTCCCGCCTTGAAAAGTTCTGCAATCCTCACCACACGGCAATACTCCGCATGATAAAAATGACCGCCGACAACGCCCACAAGCACGGCGCATGGATAGGCATATGCGGAGAGCTGAGCTCCGATACCGAGCTTACCCAGGCATTCCTTGAAATGGGCATCGACGAGCTGAGCACCACTCCTTCAATGGTACTCCCCCTCCGCGACAAGATACGCAGGACCGACCTTAGCAAGAGCAATGAGCTGGAGTCTCTGCTGTGCGTAAATAACTGACTATACACAAAAAGCTCAGCCGTGCGCTTCGGCTGAGCTTTTCTGTCACTCCTACATACTGTTCCCGGTCTTTTCCTTGATGACAAGATAGATGACCGAAGCAATGGGCACGCCCAGAAGTATCCCCGAAACTCCGCCTACCCCTGCACCAATGAGTATGGCTATCAGCACCAAAAGGGGCGGCAGTCCGACAGATCTCCCCACCACCTTCGGATAGATGAAATTCCCCTCTATCTGCTGCAGCACAAGGATAAATATGACAAACCACAGCGCCTGTGACGGCTCTATCAGAAACAGCATCAGCGCAGAGGGTATGGTCCCGATAAGAGCTCCCACCACGGGGATAAGGGCAGTTACTCCGACTATCACCGATATCAGCAGCGGATAATCAAATCCCAGCACTATCATTCCCAGAAAGCACATCACCCCAAGTATCAGCGCTTCGGTAAGCTGTCCGCAGATGAATCTCGAAAAGCAGCCCGTCACAAGCCCCGCATATCTTACGGTGCGGCACATTTTCTCCTCCCCCAGCAGCGACGATAAGACCATTCCCGCCGCAGACAGGCAGCTTTTCTTGTCCGCCAGAAGATATATGGATATCACCGCCGCAAACACCGTGTTTGTGAGAAAAACTGCCGCCGATGAGGTGAAATTATACGCTTTTTCTGCAATTTTCGGCAGACTGTCCCTGATACACTCCAGTATGCTGTCCATTTCGCCGCTGATAAGCTTTGCCGCGGAAAATCCATTTATCTCTCCCAGAGACTCCGCGTATCCGAGAAAATTCTCGTAATATCCGTCAAAGCTGTTGATGAAAAGCCGTATGCTGCCGTAAAGCTGCGGGATGATTATCGCCACTGTCACCACCAGTATCGCAGCTATCGTCAGATAGACTGCCGCAACGGCAATATTTCTCCGAAGCCTGTCGGACGCTCTGCGGAATATCCTCCCGGCAAGAGCCTCCGCCCTGCTGACGGGAGCGTCCAGCACGGCAGCTATGATAAATCCGAACAGTATCGGCATCAGCAGAGATATGAGCGTCCCCGCAAAATCCAGCAGACAGTCCAGCTTGATAAGAGCTGCGGCGGCTATAAATATTATCACAAAGTACACGGGTTTAAAACTAAACTGATTATTCATGGTCCGCTCCGAATTTTCAAGGAATTGTTAATATAGAATTATTATATGCTTAAATTTTTTCTCTATTGTATTAAATATCTAAAAATCTATTGCCAAATCAGATAAAATATGATATAATTACTAATATCATGTTTTTCTTACATAATTCACTATGTTTTTTGGGCGGTCTATCCGCCGAAAGGAGAAAAAGTATATGTCACATTGGATAACAAAAACTGCGGTATACCATATCTATCCGCTGGGCTTCTGCGGTTGCGAAAGACGCCACGAGGACGCTTCTCCCACGCCTGTGAACCGCATAGAAAAGGTCATCGAATGGATACCTCACCTGAAAAATATGCACATGAACGCCGTGTATTTCGGACCTGTTTTTGAGTCGGTGGCTCACGGCTACGATACCACAGATTATCAGAAAATTGATATCCGTCTGGGCACCAATGAGGATTTCTCCAAGGTCTGCAAAGCGCTCCACGATAACGGCATCAAGGTCATTCTCGACGGCGTGTTCAATCACGTGGGAAGAGACCACTTCGCATTCAGGGACGTTCAGGCAAATCGTCAGAACTCCCGCTACTGCAGCTGGTTCTGCAATCTCAATTTCGGCGGAAATTCCCCCTATAACGACGGCTTCTGGTACGAGGGCTGGAACAACTGCTACGATCTTGTAAAACTCAACCTCAACAACGGCGAGGTAGTGGATTATCTTCTGAATTCCATAAAAATGTGGATAGAGACCTGGGATATCGACGGTATCCGCTTCGACGCCGCAGACTGTCTCACCCACGATTTCATCAAGCGCGTCCATAACTTCACAAGAAGCATGAAGCCCGATTTCTGGCTCATGGGCGAAATTATCCACGGCAACTACAAAATGTGGGCTAATCCCGAGATGTTCGACTGCGTTACAAACTATCAGTGCTATAAGGGAATATATTCCTCCCACAACGACAGAAACTATTTCGAGATCGCTCATTCCATCGAATATCAGCTGGGTCAGTACGGCGATGTTTACATGTATAATTTCGTTGACAATCACGACGTTGCCCGTCTTGCAAGTCAGCTGAAAAATCCCGAACATATATACTGCTGCTACACTCTGCTGTATATGATGTACGGCGTGCCCTCCGTTTATTACGGAAGCGAGTTCGGCATAAAGGGTCAGAAGGGTCACGGCGAGCTTGCCGACGCGGAGATTCGTCCCTGCTTAGAGCTTGACAATATCCCCTACCGCAACGATAAGCTTATGGCACACATATCCGCGCTGGGCGCTATCAGAGAACAGCTGGAGCCCATTCAGACAGGCAAATACTCCAAAATGGAGCTTAAGAATCAGACCTTCATGTTCAAGCGCGAGCTGAACGGACAGGAAGTCTATATCTGCCTGAACATCAGCGACGGAGATTATACCTTCAATTTCAATACCAAGTACAGCCGTCTTGCAGACCGTCTTTCAGGTAAGCAATTCGACGTCAATAACGGAAACGCGTCTATCACCGTTCCTCAGAACGGCTCCATGATACTGGTGGACGACGCTCTCCCCAAGCCTGCCGTTACAGTTCCCGAAGTAAAGGCAGAAGCTCCCAAGCCCGCAGCGCCGGCTCCCGAAGTAAAGGCGGAAGAGCCCAAGCCTGTTGTAAAGGAAGAAGCACCCGCTCCCGCTCCTGCGCCCGAGGCAAAGGAAGAGCCCAAGGGCACGCCCTCCGCAGGCATACCCGAGGGAAGAAAGATAGTAATCGGCGGTCATTACAAGCACTTCAAGGGCGGAGATTACGTCGTTCTGAATGTGGCAAAGGACCACGAGACCCTCGAAGAGCAGGTCGTTTATATGCAGATATACGACAAGCCCACTGTATGGGTGCGTCCGCTGAAGATGTTCCTTGAGGACGTCAACGACCACGGAAACATCAAGCCCAGATTCGCACTTGTTTCCGACTGAAAAACAGCATAAAAGATCATCGCCCGTATTCCTGATCCGGAATACGGGCGATTTTTTATGATATTCATTTCACAAATTTCACAAGATAGCTTCTGTTGTCAACGATATCTTCAATGACAACATCGGAAAAGCCCGCTTCTCTGCCGAAGCGTATAAAGTCCTCCCTTTCATATATCCTGAAGCCCTTTTTCGTATAGGACTTAGTTTTGTCGAACCATTCCTTAGAATAGACCGCGTTGTAGAACACTCCGCCGTCCTTCAGGACACGGCGTATCTCCTTTAAGCCTTTGACAGGGTCCTCCCAGAAATAGACTGTATTCACCGACGTAACTGCGTCAAAGGAATCATCCTTGAATTTCAGCGAACAGCAGTCCCCCACCGAAAGCCTTACCCTGCCCGACACAACAGCATGTGCATTGCGGCTCTCGGCAGCCTCCTTCATATCCTCGGAGATGTCGATGCCGTAAATGACCGCCCTCGTAACCGGTCTCAGTCTTTCGATAAGATAACCGTTTCCGAAGCCCACGTCCAGTATGCGGGAGCATTTTCTTTCCCCGATTTCGGAAACAACAGACATATACATCGGCTGATTTATCCGATTCATAAAGAAGCAGCACACTCTGCCGACGATACCCCTCGGGTCTCCGAACTGTGAGCCGATATATTCCGAAAGCTTACTCATAGCTATTATCCTTTCATTACTTATTCGGCGGCTTCTCTGCGGCTCTTGTCAAGCCCGTACTTCCACTTGATGACCGCCGCTGCGATTATCACGATATATCCCAGAATGCTGAGCCCGTCGGGTACCTGTCCGAGGAACAGGGCTCCCAGCAGCGCCGCAAATATCACCTGCGAGTAATCGAACACGGATATCTCCTTTGCGGGCGCATGAGTGTATGCGGCGGTGATGCTGAACTGTCCGCCCGCAGCAGCTGCTCCAGTAAGGATAAGGAATAAAAGCTGCCTGCCGCTCATAGGCGCAAAGTCTGCGATAACAAAGGGCATGAGCGCCAGACAGGAAAACGCCGAGAAAAACAGCACGATAAGCGCGCTGTTCTCCCCTCGCTGACCCAGCTTGCGGACAAAGGTGTATGCAGCCCCTGCGCCCAGTCCTCCGAGAACGCCCACTGCCGCAGGGATTATTTCCGAGGAAAACCCGGGCTTCGCCACAAGCAGCGCTCCTCCGAAGGCAAGGAACACCAGCGCCCACTCCACTCTGTCCGCATACTCGTGCAGGATAAAGCAGGAGAAAATTATCGCAAAAAAGGGCGACAGCTTGTTCAGCATGGACGCGTCGGAGATGTTCATATGGTCTACCGCGTAAAAGTTGCAGATAAGTCCCATCGTTCCGCACAGCGCCCGCAGGAAAAGATATTTCAGATTCCCGCTTTTAGCCCTGAACAGAAGCAGCTTTCCCTTTGCGCCGCCCTCCGTAGGTGTCTTGATTATCGCAAAAAATGCAATGACCGCAGCAATTGCATTGCGGAAAAAGCATTTCTGCATGGTGGGAATGTCCCCCGAAAGACGGATGAACAGATTCATCAGCGCAAAGCAGAACGCCGCCGATAAAACGCACAAAATACCCTTTGTGCGGCTGTTGATCTTCATTTTAAAAGTGCCTCGTTAATTCTTATTTTGCCCGTAATAGGCATTCTTTCCGTGCTTGCGCAGATAGTGCTTGTCAAGCAGCTCCTGCTGCATACGCTCTGCGGCGGGAGCAAGTGCCAGCGTATTGAACGCCATGCACGCGCACTCTTCCAGAACTACTGCATTATGCACCGCATTGAATGGGTCTGTTCCCCATGCGAAGGGTCCGTGACTGTGCACCAGCGCCGCAGGTATCTCCATAGGGTCAATGCCGCGGCGGGTAAGCTCCTCGATGATGACATTTCCCGTTTCAAGCTCATAGCTGCCGCCTATTTCAGCGGGAGTCATTTTTCTTGTGCAGGGAATGTCCCCGTAGAAATAATCTCCGTGAGTGGTGCCGAATGCGGGGATATCTCTTCCCGCCTGCGCAAAGGACGCAGCCATTCTGCTGTGAGTGTGGACTATCCCGCCCATGGACGGATATGCCCTGTACAGCGCAAGGTGAGTGTCCGTATCGCTGGACGGACGATATCTTCCCTCCACAGTCTTTCCGCTTTCGATATCCACCAGCACCATATCATCAGGTCTCATGTCGTCGTATTCCACCCCAGAGGGCTTGATGACAATTATCCCCTTTTCCCTGTCAATGCCCGAAACGTTGCCCCATGTAAAGGTCACAAGCCCATACTTCGGCAGCAGCAGATTGGCACGGCAGACTGCCTCTTTTAACTCTTCCAGCATATTAAAACTCCTTTAATTTCCATGCGATATCGTTGTAGAAAAGCTCCTTTTTGAACTCGGAGTGATCGGTCTTGTCGGTGATATGTACATATTCTATCTGCATCATATCAGCCCAGTCCTCCATCATCTGAGCGGTGACAGCGGTAGACAGTACGGTGTGATGTGCTCCGCCCGCTTCTATCCAGCATTTCACGCCCGTGAGCAGATCGGGCGCAGGCTTCCACATCACCCTCGCCACAGGAAGATTGGGCATCTCGCAGATAGGCTTTATCACCTCTATATCCTGCACGATAAGTCTCATTCTGCCGCCCATGTCAATGAGCGAAGCCACTATTCCCTTTCCGGGCTTGCCCTCGAACACAAGACGTGCGGGCGGCTGACGGTCTCCTATCCCGAGAGGATGTACCTCTATCCTTGGCTTGTCGGCAGCTATGGAAGGGCATACCTCCAGCATATGCGCTCCGAGAGATACTTCCCTGCCGGGGGTGAGATCGTAGGTGTAGTCCTCCATGAACAGCGTTCCGCCGTCCAGTCCCTCCGCCATTTTCTTCATAACGGCGGTCATTCCCGCAACCTTCCAGTCGCCCTCGCCGCCGTAGCCGAAGCCGTCGTACATCATATTCTGGGAAGCAAGTCCGGGGAGCTGCTCCATACCGTAAAGATCCTGGAAATTATTGATGAACGCAGTGCTGCCCTCTCTGCCGAGGATCTTTCTCATGGCAAGCTCTTCCCTCGCCTGATAGCGGACTGTGTCCATATCGTCGGTGGCAAAGTCGTACCGCTCGGAGTATTCCTGCATCTTTTCGTCGATCTCCTTGTCGGTGACCTCCGCCATGACCTCGGTAAGATGTCCCACAGGCCAGTAATCCACCTGCCAACCCAGCTTTATCTGAGCCTCCACCTTGTCGCCCTCGGTAACTGCAACATCGCGCATATTATCACCAAAGCGGACAATGCGCAGCTTATGAGAATAATCATATCCCACGGCGGAGCGCATCCATGCGCCGAGCTCGTCGGTGACGGGTTTGTCCTGCCAGTAGCCTGCGATTATCTTGCGGGGCTGTCTCATTCTTGCGGTGATAAAGCCGTGCTCCCTGTCGCCGTGAGCCGCCTGATTGAGGTTCATGAAATCCATATCTATCTCATCATTGGGGATAGTGCGGTTATACTGTGTAGCCAGATGACAGTGGGGCTTCTGAAGCAGACCGAAGCCGTGTATCCACATTTTGCTGGGTGAAAACGTGTGGCACCATGTGACCACTCCGCAGCAGCTGTCGTCATAATTTGCCTCCTTTGCAATGCGGGTTATTTCCTCGTCGGTCTTGACGGTCGCCTTGTAGATAAGCTTGTATGGCAGCTCGGCGCTCATGGCATCTGCCATCTCCCTGCCCCGCACAGCGACGGTCTCGAGAACTTCATTTCCGTACAAAAACTGACTTCCCACAACAAACCAGAATACCTTTTCCATAGCAATTTTCCTTTCAATTATCTTATATTTTCAACTGCGGAGCGCTCAACGGCAAGCCCCTTTCTGTAGCCTTCCATGTATCGTTCAAAGCCCGCCCTGTCGTCGGGGTCGGGATATATGACGGAGGGACTGCTTTCGGCGAACACTTTGTTCTTTAAGAAGCTGTCCAGCGTCTCGTCCTTTTCCTTACGCACAAGATACGCCGCAAGGAGAGCCATTCCCCAGGGACCGCCCTCCCCTGCGGTCTTCATAACGGAAACGGGAGTGTCCAGAGCGGCGGAAAGGATCCGCTGTCCCGCGTCGGAGGATTTGAAATATCCGCCGTGACCCATGAGCATTTTCGCCGAAACGTTTTCCTTTTTAAGTATCTCCATTCCTATCTTAAGAGCGCTGACTGCGCTGTACAGCTGCACTCTCGCCAGATTTGCAAAATCAAGCCTTGCATCGGGAGTGCGCACAAGAAGAGGTCTGCCCTCGTCAAGACCCACCGCAGGCTCGCCCGACAGGAAATTGTACAAAAGCAGTCCGCCGCAGTCCTTTTCGCCATTAAGTGCCTCGCCGAATATGGCGGAATAAATATCGCCCATGCTCCGCTCAATGCCCATAGAATCGAGGAATCCCTTGAACAGCTGAGCCCATGCGTTTATCTCGTTGGTGCAGCTGTTGCAGTGCACCATAGCCGCAGGCTTTCCGTCGGGAGCCGCAACTATATCGATCTCGGGATAATATCCGTCAAGGGGCTTGTCAAGGATTATCATGGCAAAAACGGAAGTCCCCGCGGAAACATTTCCCGTACCTGCCGCAACGGAATTTGTGGCGGTCATGCCGGTACCCGCGTCGCCCTCGGGAGGACAGAACGGTATGCCCGCGCAGAGCCTTCCCGACGGGTCGAGAAGCCTTGCTCCCTTTTCCGTCAGATATCCCGCATTTTCTCCTGCGGGAAGGATATCGGGGAGTATGCTGCGGACCGGGATATCAAAGCCCTTTTCCGCCGCCATTCTGTCAAACTTTCCGAGATATTCTTCGTTATAGCAGAGCTTTTCCCCGTCTATGGGGAACATTCCGCTTGCCTCACCTGCGCCCACAGCCTTAACACCTGTCAGCAGGTAGTGGATATATCCCGCAAGGGTGGTGAGATATGCGATATCGGAGCAGTGGGTCTCACCGTCAGATATGGCGTGATAGAGATGAGATATCGACCATCTGCACGGGATATTGAAGCCGAAGCTTTCGGTCAGCTCCGCCGCAGCCTTTTCGGCAAAGGTATTTCTCCATGTGCGAAATGGAGTAAGGAGCTTATCATTTTTATCAAGAGGAAGATACCCGTGCATCATTGCGGAAACGCCTATTGAAGCAAGCCTTTCAAGCTCAATGCCGTACTTTCCGCGGACTTCCTCCGCAAGTGCCGCATAGGCGGACTGCACTCCCGAGACTGCGTCCTCAAGACGATATGTCCATATTCCGTTTTCGAAGCGATTCTCCCATTCATAGCCTCCGCTTGCCGCAGGAGAAAGATCGTCGCCGATAAGGACAGCCTTTATCCTCGTAGAGCCCAGCTCAATGCCAAGGCTTGCCCTGCCCGATAAAATACACTCTTTTATATCCACCGAAAAACCTCCGTTCAGTAATTAGTGCGTACTCAATAACTGCCCGAAGGGCAGTTATTGGCTGAAAATCCTGTAAAACAGAATTTTCAGCGGCACAAATCAAAGATTTGTGCCGAACTACCTGATTAATGTCTGCTTTGCCGCCGCTGACGGGCGGCAAGGTGCAAGGATTTTTGGCTAAAACGCCAAAAATCCTTGCACCCAACAACCGAAAAAATGCTCCGAAGCAAAGCTTCTACGCATTTTTCGGTTGTTGAGCAGACATTATATATAACATTATACATCATGAAAAACAAAATTGCAACAAAATCATGATATAAAAAGCAAAAAATTAATATAATTATCCTTTGCGGTATGGTAAATTAAAGATACAATAACACGGCTAACACAATATCATGAAGGAGAAGATATTATGAAAAACGTAAAAAGATCAATAGCCTTTGCGGCAGCTCTGGCACTTATCGGATCAATGACAGCCTGCGGAAACAGCGCAGATACGTCTGTGACAGATGCTCCTTCCGAGACATCGGCGACCACTGCTCCCAAGGAGCTTGACGAGGAGGACAAGGCAGCTGTTGCCGAAGTTGACATCGGCGAGGACGAAAAGCTGGAAAACGGCAAGATAAGATGGCTTGCTACATATGATATCAACCCCGACAAGGGCAAGCCGAAAATGTTCGCACTGGAGCTTTTCGAGTCCAAGTACGGCGGAAGCGTGGAGTGGATACCCACCACATGGGAAAACCGATACAGCGACCTTTCAACCAATGTTCTCGGCGGCACATCACCCGACCTGTTCCCCGCACAGGAATTCGATACCTTCCCCGGCAAGGTAGTCGACGGAATGTTCCAGCCCTTTGACGATTATCTTGATTTTGACAGCGACCTCTGGAGCGAGGGTACGAAAAAGCTCGCCGAAGCTCATGTGCTCGGCGGAAAGCACTATGTTGCTCCTGTTGCGACAGATTCCAAATGCGTTATGATATACAACAAGAAGACCATCGAGGAAAACGGTCTCGCCGACCCTGCGGAGCTTCTTGCAGAGGGCAACTGGACATGGGATACGTTCAGAGAGATGTGCCTTGAATACTGCGACCGCGATGACGACAAGTTCGCATACGACAGCTGGTACTTCGAGACCCAGTTCCTCCTCACAACGGGCGTGGCTCCCATAAGCATGGAAAACGGTCTTGTTAAGAACAATCTCGCAAGCGCAGAGATAGAACGTGCGGAGAATTTCATGTATAATCTTAAGAAGGACGACCTTCCTCTTCCCAAGGCGGAATTCGACTGGACCGAGCAGCCTCAGAGAATAAGCGAGGGCAAGACCCTGTTCTGGCCCTGCGGAACATGGGCGCTGTGGGAGGCAGACCTCTCCAAGTTCGGCAAGCCCGATGAGATAATGTTCGTTCCCATGCCTAAGGACCCCGATGCGGATAAGTATTATCTCCCCGCAAACATGGACGCATACGCTCTCTGCAAGGGTGCGCTCAATCCCGAGGGAGCGGCAGCCTTCATCAAGTGCAAGCTTATCGCAGAAAAGGACGAAAGCGCGCTGGCTGTCACCGAAAAGCAGTACCGCGAGGATTACGGCTGGACGGACGAAATGTTCGAGATGTGGTACAAGGTAAGAGAAATGACCGATGAAAATCCCGTGGTAAGCTTACATATGGGACTTCCCTCCGACGTTGCGGCTATCGTTGACGACGGTCTTAAGCAGGCTTCCTTCAACGGCTCCGACTGGGCGGTAACAAGAGAAAATATGATAGGACTTACTCAGCAGACAGTTGACGAGCTCAATCAGCAGATAGAGGAAAAATTCTGAAACGAAAGGATAAGCAAATGAATAATTTTTCAGGCTATAAAAAGGGAGTGAATCTGGGCGGCTGGCTGTCCCAGTGCGATCATACCTATGAGCATTACGACAGCTTTATCACCGAGGAGGACATAACAACGATATCCTCATGGAAGGTGGACCATGTCCGTCTGCCCATAGATTACGAACTCCTTGAGGACGATAACGGCAATTATATCGAAAAGGGCTTCTCCTATATCGACAATGCCGTGAAGTGGTGCAGAAATGCGGGACTTAATATCATCATCGACCTGCACAAGACCGCGGGCTACTCCTTTGACAAGGGCGAAAACGAAAACGGCTTCTTTGAGAGCCCTCTGCTGTGGGAGCGGTTTTACAGACTGTGGGAGAAGCTGGCGGAACGCTATGCCGTAAGCGACGGAACGATCGCCTTTGAGCTGTTAAACGAGGTCACCGAGCAGAGCTACGGTCCTATATGGAACGGGATAGTACGCAACTGTATCGGGCGTATCCGTAAATATGCTCCCGATACGGTGATACTGGTGGGCGGCTATTGGCAGAACAGCCCCGACGCCGTTCCCGACCTTGACGCTCCCTATGACGATAAGATAGTGTATAATTTCCACTGCTACGACCCGATGAACTTCACACATCAGGGCGCATACTGGTACGAGGGAATGGATACCGCCTTCCGCATGAGCTTCGATGAGTGCGAGCCTCCCGTAACGCCCGAGTTTTTCATCGAACGCTTCAGCCGCGCATATGATGCCGCCGAGAAAAACGGCACCGTTCTCTACTGCGGAGAATACGGCGTTATCGAAAATGCCGAGCCCGAAGACGCTGTAAAATGGTTCAGGGCGATAAATGCCGCATTTGACAGACTTGATATCTCCCGTGCGGTATGGAGCTACAAGGAAATGAACTTCGGTATATCGGACGACAGAATGAACAGCGTCCGCAGCGAACTGATCCGCTATCTGTAAGACGATCTTTAAGGCAACACCGCACAAAGCCGTCAGGCGGGCTTTGTGCGATGTTGCCTTAAATTCTTCCTTTGTTTCATCCTGCCGCACTAATGCGGCAGGATGAACTGTTTGTATAGAAAAACCCCCGGTTTTACCGGGAGTTCGACTTATGGAAAATCTCGTTACAGCTGTCGGGTATCTCCTTCGCGGACCTCTTCGCCGGGAGGAGGATCTACCCAGCCCGTTCTTCCGCGCATAAATGCGAGCTTTCCTTCCTCGCTCGTTCTCGCCCAGACATTCCATTCGGGAATGTCGAAGACCTCGCCTGCTGCGTCGCGGCACATCACCGCATTCATCAGGGAACAGTTCAGCGGTATGCGGAAAAGCATGTATTTATCGCTGTTGTTGAACATTATGATATATTCGCAGATATGGGAGCCTCTGCGGACGCGGGAATATGTGTAGTTCATAGTCTTTATATCATTTTCCAGACGGGCTGCTGCCGCTTTGGCGGAAGGAGATGTCATTAAACGGGACCTGTTAATTCTGCGGGAGGTCTCATATCGTGCGTGTTCGTCCTCATCGCCGTACTGTATGGTATCCTGTGCGTCATTGAGGGTGAAGGGCTGTATCTGTCCGTCACGCTCCATTATGCGCTGTGCGATGACTGCATTCCAGTACTGCCTGAAATACAGAACACGGTTCGGGTGCTTGTCTCCTGCGACCATAAACAGACCGCTGTCTGTGATTATTCTGTATGTATCTCTGCCGGGTTTTCCTGCTGCCTTCTTTCTATCGGACTTTGCCGCGGAATCTGACATTGATATCCCAAAAAGCCTCAGCACGCCCATAGCTATGCCGATAACAAGGTTCATCACGATAAACAGCGGCAGGAAAAAGCTCCATATGCAGGATACTCCCAGCATCAGCACCGCCAGTATGAAATTTGCGGTATCGGCACGATCCGCGCCCACGTAGCCCATCGACTTCCCCTCTTCGTTGACGTAGACGAAGTTTTTGTTTATCAGGGCATCATCAATGGCTCGTGCCGGGTCATGGTGACGGTACAGAGAACAGGGAAGTCCTATGCCGAAGATAAGACACAGCAGCCCTGCGACAAAATTGACAAAGGGATATAGTCTTATCACCTTTGCGGTGAATTCTCCGATCTCGGTACAGAGCAGCTTTGCTATCGGCAGAGGTATCTTCTTCTGAGATTTTTTTCCGAAAATATATTGGCTTACCTCTTCGGCGGCCTCCTCGGGAGTCATTACCGTTCCGTCGGGAACGGCTCCGATAGCGCTGCTTACGGTAATGACGGTATCGGGATATTTTTCCTTGAAATCATTATACGGACTTTCGTACTTGAACAGCTTTGCCCCGAGAAAAACCAGACCTATCGACACAAACAGCACGATAGCTTCAAGAATTGCTGAAAATAGCGGCTTCATTATCATACCCCTTTTTATATGCTTTTTGATAAATTATCTCATTATTCTTTATTATTGGCAATACTGCACAAAGCCCGCCTGACGGCACATCTTGCGCACAAGCTTTGTGCGGTGTTACCTTAATAGTATACCACTTCTGCCGCACCGGTGATATTAATATAATGTACAAACTTTTATAAAACTGTTTGTATACATTTAACATAGCGGAACACGCACTGCAGCACTTGACAGACAGTGTATAATATGAACAGGAGATAATTGAAAGAATAAAGGAGAGAGCTCTGAGCGGTATGCAAAACAACAGCTGGATAAGATTTGAAGAAGCAGTAAAGGACCCCCGCCTTGGTAAAGCCCTTGAAAGATATGAGAAAAATTCAGATATAGGGCTTGATAAGGCTAATATTACAGTTTTTGGCGGCAAAGAGCTCATCGTATATCAGAGCGGCGGCAATTTCCCGAAATTGAGATTTCTTAATGCGTCAATGAAAAATGTGAGCTGTGAGGTGATCGCCGCATATAATGCCCTGGTATCGGCAGGGAAGAATGTGGATTTTTTTAAGCTTGCTTTTGAATTTGAGCTCAACGCTGCCTTATATACTAAAGGTATACCGATAATTGCAGGCTGCTTTGGCAGCGACCCGTTTAAGATAGGCTATTGTCTGGAGGCATATGACGCTTCCTATGAGATGTTCCGTTCATGCGATGAAGCCGACAATGCGCTGAAAAGCGGCAGGTCGGGGATAATTTCCTACAGATGGCCGCTGCTCGGTCATGTCCTGCATCTGCCTATCCATACATTTTCGGCGGTGTATGACGGTTCGGCTGTAATGACCTTTAACCGCTTCGGCAGCCATACGGGACCTGTCAGTTATTCGTCCGTCGGACATACTCTGGCTGCGGCTCATGACAGGTTTATGGTCGGGTATGTCATATTCTGAGGCGGCTCATCGCTTCGGCAGATACGGAAAAGTAAAAAAATACCCGAAGCAGGAACGCTTCGGGTATTTTTTAAGTATTATCGATCAGATAATTATTCTGCAGCAGGAGCTGATACGGGGCAGGTATCTGCACAGGTACCGCAGTCGATGCAGGTTGCAGGGTCGATCTGATACTGAGTATCACCCTGGGAGATTGCGCTTACAGGACATGCGTCTGCACATGCGCCGCAGCTGATGCAAGCGTCGGAAATTTTGTATGCCATTGTTAGGACACCTCCATTTAGTATTACGAACATTACTCTGTTCATACCTCTATTATATCATATCTTTCATAAAAAGCAAGACCAAATTGTAAATTTTCTGTTTTTTCAATAAATTTCTAATAAACACTTGAAATTTTGTTTCAAATCAGTTACAATATAATTGTAGCGCTTTTTGTAAAAAGCAGAAG
>JALEMR010000011.1 GCA_022768245.1 Oscillospiraceae bacterium | reverse complement strand
GTGCGTACTCAATAACTGCCCGAAGGGCAGTTATTGGCTGAAAATCCTGTAAAACAGGATTTTCAGCGGCACAAATCAAAGATTTGTGCCGTACTCCCTGATTGACGTCTGCTTTTGCCGCCGCTAACGGGCGGCAAGGTGCAAGGATTTTTGGCTGAAACGCCAAAAATCCTTGCACCCAACAACAGAAAAAGTGCTCCGAAGCTTTGCTTCGGAGCATTTTTTCGGCTGTTGAGCAGACACTAAATATGAACAAAGCATCATAGTCCCCGTCATTTTCCGAGAACAACGCTGAAATTCCCCTCGTCGTCCACCTTAAGCTTCAAGGTCTTGATGTACTTGTCGTAGAAGTTGTTTATCTCCTGTTCGCCCGCCTCGATACGCGCCTTTTCGAAAAGGCTGTGAGCAAGCTCCCTGCCGTTGTGGGTGAGTATCTCGGGGAGATACTGCTTCAGCTCGTTTAAAAGCACCGCCCGTTTCAGCTCGTCGATATTTCCCATGCAGAAATCGTCCAGAGAGCAGTAATAAATGCCATGGCTGTCGAGGGTCTCCTTGATAGCCTGACCGCATTTGGAGTATTCGATGACCACCAGAAACTCCGCTTCGGGCAGTGAAGAGATAAGCCCCCAGTAATCGGAGTCGCTGGAAAGCAGTATGAACGAGGACACATCGTTTTTGTAAAATTCGCGGCAGATACCCGTTGCCATTCTCATATCCACTATAGATTTATGGTCCACCACTCTGCTTACCTCGATATGATCCACGGGCACTTCGATAAATTTTTCAAGATGATCCCAGCCGTTGTTGGTATGGTCGTCGTCGAAGAGGATAATTTTTTCTATCTTTGAAATTTCGTCCCTGTTGAGATTTTTCAGCATGCCGTACAGCTTATACACATCGGAATTTTCGCAGTCCACCGCAAGAACGGTCTTATAGCTGTTGTCGATAAAATCATATATATTGTTCTTAACGGACTCCACAGCGTTTTTATATTTGCTTTTATCGCCGAAATAGTCCCCGTTCATCTGATATAAAAGCTCAAGGAATTTCCCGTCGGTGTAGAGGATATTCCCCATATCCTGAGGCTTCCAGTGTATGTACATCTGAAAGGGATAATAGTCTATATTTTCCATATATTTTTCAAATTCGTACTTCTGATGCTGTTCCTTGACATACTTGGGGATAATGAACAGATCCTTTATATAGTCCCACACTATCCAGTCGGGTAAGAGACCGCGGCAGCTTTCTATATTATCATGGATAAGCTTATTGAAATGAAGAGAATAATCAGCCGCCCTTTTATTTGCGAGGATAATGGTAAACCCCCATTTTTCAAGCTGTCGGATATTATCGGCGTCATACCATTCAATGCTGTCAAGATTTTTAAAATCATATACAAGACATTTATCCGTTCTCTTGAACCGCTGCATCAGAGTAGTGCGCAGCTTGCACAGATATCTTATAGTCACCGCATTTTTATCGTTTTCAAGAGTTTTCAGCAGCTCGGAGCATTCCTCCCCGTATGAGGATATCCATGCGCTTTTTCTTACGCCGATAAGAAATGCCACAGTCGCCACGATATTTTTCGTATCAGTTCTCAAATGCATCACCTCATCGTATACTGTTTTTTAAGGCAACACCGCACAAGCTTTGTGCGGTGTTACCTTAATATTATACCACCATTATATCATGCGTTTGTGAACAGGATATGACGATTGGGAATTTTATTTAAGAATCAACCGCAAATTTCTGTAAAAATATACAAAAATAGCCAATTTTTGTGTAAAAAATAACAGCCGCACCGCATATCCGCAGTCCGACTGTTTCATCAGCATATCATATTCACTTGAAACGGTGATCTGTGATGTCGCTGTTATCACACAAAGCCTTTTTGACATCGCTGTAAATATTGCGGCTCATGGGGAGCTCGGTGCCGTCGGTGAGGGTGATGGTATTGCGGCGCACCTTTGCCACATAAGCGCTGTTCACAAGATAGCTCTTATGGATCCTGATAAAGCTCTCCAGCCCCTCCATGCCGTCGAATCTGCCGATAGTGATCCCCGTTATGATGACCTTATCGACGGTATGCACGAAGCAGCGCTTGTTGTTCGCCTTGATGTAGAATATCTCGGAGGGCATAAGATAGTGGGTCTCGGGCTTGCTCCACTCCTTGACGGCGATCTTCCCTGTATTTGAAAGAGCGCCTTCCTTGATGGTCTGGCGGTAGCGGAGATTCTCCCCCAACACCTTTGACTGCAAGACCGCGCCGTCGGGCTCAGACACGTCGTCCCGGGTACGGCATGCCATAGCTTCTGTCAGCACCGGCGTATCATTTTCCACCCTCCACACAAAGCTGAAGTGTATTTTCGTATAAAGCTGAACGTCCGATATTTCGGAGCCCACAGTACATCTGCCGTATGTGACCCAAATCCTGCGGTTGTGAGTAAGCACCGAATATTCCTCGCCGGTAATGCTCACGGGAGGGAGCTCGGCTTCCTCCGTCACAGTCGCCGCAAACGCGTCTTTTCCGCAGGTATAGAGGTTATCATAGTCCCCTATCCAGACAAAATCGTCCGACAGATATTCAAGAAAGCTGCTTATCTGCCTGTTCAGAAGAAGATGTATCAGATGTCTTGTCAGTTCAAGCATTTTAGCTTCATCGGCTTTAAGCTTCGTCATTTTATTTTCCTGCCTTTTTAATTAATAGATCCCTGCAGACCGCCGAAGCATCGGACAGTCATACTATGTATAATTATACATGTTTTTCATAATTTGTCAAGGCTTTCGCCCGAAAAGGTCACTTTTCGAAAACCATTCACACTTATACGAATTTTTTCTCCGCATTTACGATAAATTTCGGAACGCTTGACGAACCGTACAAGTAATGCTATAATAAAGGCAGCACCGAAAACGGAGGATAATTATGAATTACAGCATAAAACAAGAGCGGCTCACCGCCGACGAGTATATTGATTTTCTTAAGGAGACCGACTTAGGCTCACAGTACCCGAAGGAAAGATTCAGAGAGAGAATAACCACACTGGTCAGCAAGGCTTCGATCAGCCTTGCGGCAAGAGATGAAAGCGGGCGGATAATAGGCGTGTGCTTCGGGATAACGGATTTTGCCTACTGGCTGTTCATGACCGATCTGGGAGTGATACGCGAATGTACGGGACAGGGCGTCGGAAAAGCACTGGTAAAAGAGCTCCACACTCTGGCAGGCGGAGAAGAAAATATAATCATGTACACCTGCGCCAATGAAAATGCCATCCCCTTTTATAAGAAGCTGGGCATGACCGCAGCCGATGATGTCATGGTGTTCAATCGGATAGAATGGACAGATTTTACGGTCGAATAAATCAAGAAAACGCCGCAAAAGCGCCAAAGCATCCGATTTTCAGTCTGCTTTGGCGCTTATTTTCCTTAAGGCATCAGTCAGGAGCCTTAACGGTAAATGTAACGGAAATGGTCATTATCCGCTTATTGTCGGTCAGTGTCATTATCTGCGCGGAGCAGTCTGTAAGATCTCCGTCCGCAGTTCTCGCCTCATCGGGGATATTCTTCACCCATGCGTTATAGAGGTTGACTCTGGTGCATTTTCCGTCGTCGGAGCAGGTATAGCCCTTTCCTGTCATCTCAACAGCTTCGCCGTTTATGAGTATCTCATCTATGGTGTAGGTATAGCCGGGGAAAAACTCCTCGCCGTTTGAAATGCCCAGCGCCGAGAAAGCCGCTCCCTTAGCCAAGCCGCACTCGGAGAAATCAAGACTGACGGTATATGTTCCCTCGCCCGTTATCTGCACATTTTCCGCCTTTACGCCGGTGGTGCAGCCTGTGGGGTCGTAAACGTCGCCCACGCTGTAGGAAACGCCGTAATCGCTTGACGCGTACATTATCCATGCGATAGCCATATCGTCGGAGGCAGGAAGGGCAATGCCTGCCATCTGCTCATCGGACGCCTGCTGCCGTGCATTATCTATGCTTTCCTTTGCCTCGGACTTTATGTCATCAACAGACCTGTCCTTTTCGTTTTCGTATCTGCGGGAGAAGAATATCTCCGCAAGAGTCTCATCTGCGGTGGTATTCGACACTCTCTTGTAGAAATTGCTGCAGTCCCACAGCACAGGACAATAATCGTACAGGTCGCAGTTATCCAGCAGATTGGAATAGAATTTATCGGTATCGGGCTTTATGCCGCCGTTCTTCTTCATAACGGCATACTCGCCTATGACAACGCCATAGCCCTGCTCGGAGAATTTGCTCAGCTTCTCAAAGAGACCGTTCTGCTCGTCATAGTCGGTAGGAGAGCCCCAATGGTCCACGCTTTCGGTGGCGCAGTAATCCCAGGGCGTATAATAATGCACCGACAGCAGCAGCTTGCTGTCCGCCGTATCCTCGGGCATTTTAAAGCGCTCGTCGCAGGTCATGGCGATATCGGTATTATATCCCGCGATAAGCAGGAAGCGGTCTTCATT
This sequence comes from Oscillospiraceae bacterium, assembly GCA_022768245.1. Lineage (GTDB taxonomy): Bacteria > Bacillota > Clostridia > Oscillospirales > Ruminococcaceae > RGIG4694. The sequence goes on along the minus strand of JALEMR010000011.1, from coordinate 5,863 downwards.
CTTCCCGCCCTGTGAGCGGATAAGCTTCACAAATTCGCTGTTTATCATATTGGCGGTCTCATAGCACTCGTTCTTGGAGAGCACGCCCTCCGAGCCCGACACGTCCTTGTCGTTGAGACGGTCGCCCAGCTCCTCGTTTGCGGACTCAAAAATCAGCTTATAGGAATAGTCCTTGAAATTCTCGCCTATCTGGCTCCACATGGACTTGTACATTTCAAGAGCCTTGTCCCTGTCCGCCTGCTCCGCCGAGCCGAACAGTCCCCACCAGCCGCCGTCCCAGTGGTCGTTGACGATAACGTACATATCCGCATCGAGAGCGTAATTTACCACCGTCTCAACACGGTCCATGAGCCTTTCGTCGATGGTATAGTCGCCGTCCTCGTAGTTCATGCCGTTCGTCCATGCAACGGGTATCCTTATGGTATCGAAGCCCGCGTCCTTCATGCCCTGTATCATCTCGGCGGTAGTGTAGGGCTGACCCCAGCCCGTTTCAAAGCCGTCGGGATCTGCGCCGCCTCTGTAGCCATTATGATTATAGGCTTCAAGAGTATTGCCCAGATTGATTCCGTTGCCCATGGCTCTTATCATATCAATAGAGGTCATATTTCTGATGCTGTCCTCCTGTCCGTCGCCGATAACGGGAGCTTCTTCGGGGGGAGCGGTCTCCTCCGGGGACTCGGTCTGTGCCGCAGTCTGTGAGACAGCGGATGTCTCCCCGACAGTCTCCGACGGCTCTTCGCCGCCGCAGCCTGCCAGCATTGTCACAGCCATGACTAGCGCTGTAACAGCCGATAACGATCTCTTTTTCATAACAGTACCTCCATTGAATTGTGATCTGCCTTCCGCAGAGAGTTGTATATCTGATACAATATTACCATATTTCCGTTGAAAATTCAAGTACTTTTATACAATTATCTGTAAATCTCCGAAAGTTGTTTATTAATAGGATATCATCAATTTATTTACATTTAATTTACAATAAGTGTGCATATCTGCATACCAAAAGCTACGGAACATATGCTATAATATAACAAAAACACCGGGAGGAAAAGTCTATGAGAAAAACATACATATCAAAGATAGTCCCGCTTGCTTTGTCTTTAGAGCTGTTTCTCACAGCCTGCGGAAGTGCAGAAAATGCAGCAGCTGACGAAGCAGAGACCACGGCAGCCACAGTATCGTCATCGTCATCAGCCGCTCAGACGACCCTTGAAACTGAGACAGAGACCGTTCAGGAGACCGAGAACACTTCGCCCGATCTGACAGACAGACCTGCCGACGAGCTTTTTGAATACACCGTGTATGATGATCATGTCGTAATCAACAAATTTATTTTGAGCGGAGAAGAAATAATAGAAGCAAAGATAACCGTTCCCGAATATATCGAAGGAGTTCCTGTAACAGAGATAGGTAAACAAGCTTTCTATTATTCCTCCGGGAATGACCGCATGGATTTTATTTCCGAGATAGTGCTCCCCGACAGCATTGAGATCATCGGAGAAGGCGCTTTCAGCGGCTGCGGAAGTACCATCGGATTGAAGCTCAATCTCCCGAAAAACCTAAAGGAGCTTGGCTATAATGCCTTCGGGCACTCGGGTCTGTACGGCGAGATAGTCATTCCCGGCACCATATCCCGGCTGGAGGATTACGCCTTTAAAAGCTGCAGCTTTCTTAAAAGCGTTATCATCGAAAACGGAGTGACCGCTCTCGGCAACAGCTGCTTTGATGAATGTGAAGATCTCAGCAATGTTGTGATCCCCGACAGTGTGACATCAATAGGCGAATTCTGCTTCAGCGGCTGCACCTCGCTCAGCAGTATCGACATCCCGGAGTCAGTGACCGTATTCGGCAGGGATGTTTTCTCATCAACGCCGATCGTCGAGGCAAATCAGCCCCTTATCATCAATGATATCCTTCTGGACCATTCTTCGGCGGAGGGCGAGGTCATCATTCCCGAAAACGTCACCAAAATATGCGACTATGCCTATGATCACAGCGAGCTGACAAGCATAGTTATCCCCGACAGCGTCACCGAGATTGGAAGAGGAGCGTTCTCTTTCTGCAAAAAACTTGAAAGCGTTACTCTGCCGAAAAACATCACCGAAATAAGCGACGTGACATTTAACAGATGTAAAAGTCTGAATCGCATCACCATTCCCGACGGCGTAACAAAGATAGGCGAAAGCGCCTTCAGCGGCTCTGCCTTGGAGGAGATAGAAATCCCCGAAAGCACAGTATATTTCGGCACCGACGCCTTCAAGGACACACCCTTAGCGGCGGCTCAGCAGCCCCTTGTCATCAACGGCATACTCTGCGACTGGTCGTCGGCTTCGGGAGCTGTGATCATACCCGACAATGTGACTGTCATCGGGTGCGGAGTCTTCTCCAGCAATGAAAGCATCACCTCCGTCACTATCCACGATAAGGTCACACGGATAGAGGAAATGGCATTCGATCGGTGCACGGAGCTTTCCGAGATAAATATCCCTTCAAGCGTGGAATATATCGGTTCACTGGCGTTCAATCATTCCGCATTTGAGTTTAGCGAGCAGCCGCTTATCATCAATGACATTCTTTTCAGCTGGAGAACTGCCGAAGGCGATGTTATCATCCCCGACGGAGTCCGTTCAATTGACGCAATGGCTTTTTGGGGCTGTGAGACCGTTACGGGGATAACCGTCCCCGACAGCGTGACCTATATCGGAGACAAAGCATTCGGCAAATGTACGAACCTTGTCTCGGTAAGCCTTCCCTCGGGAGCGGAGCTTGGCGAGAACGTATTTTCCGAAACTCCCATTTCCGAGGACAGCTCACTTATCGAATACAGATAAAAAGATACTTTATGGCAGCACCGCAGGGGCTCGCCGAAGCTTTGAGATCTTCATATTGCTCCACAATTAACTGATGAAGATTTATGCGCAGAACCGCTGTCAAAAGACTAGGAAGAAAACCGCAGGAATATGCGATATTTCAAGGTTTTCTGACGAAGGATTTTGGCATCGGGGCAAGCAGAAAACTCAACAGTTAATTGGGGGCAATAATAATACCTCATAATTTTTCCATTGGATATTATGGTCAGAATATGTTCAGTGCAAAAGCAACAATTTTCACACTGTTGTTCCGGCAGAGATCATATATAATGAGCATTGACACGCAATGAATATAATGGTAAAATCAAGTCGGATGTTACGCAACAAATGTTACACACTGCAATATATCCGATCTTACATTGAGGTGATATTATGCCGCCGAGACCAAAATATGCAAAAGAAACAATAGTAAATGCCGCATATGAATTAACGCGGGAAAAAGGCATTGACGCGGTGGTTGCCCGTGAAGTCGGAAAGCGTCTGAACACATCGTCAACGCCGATCTTCACCGTTTGGAACAGCATGGACGAGCTGAAAGAGGAAGTATGGGATAAGGCTAAAGAAAAATATCGGGAATATATGAATGATATTTTTGATTACACGCCGTCATTTAAGGAATTCGGAATGCGGTGGGTGGGATTTGCCGCCGAGGAACCGAATCTTTATCGTCTGCTGTTTTTGTCGCACAGGGACGGGCAAAGTCCCTATGTCCGCTTTAAGCAGGATTTCGAATGTATTCTTACTCCCCTTGTAGAAGAGATCATGAAAGCCTTTGAATTGTCGGAAAAGGACGCAGAAGATCTGTTAAATCAGATGATAATTTTCGCCAACGGCATTGCAGCGTTTGTGATCTCCGATTCCGAAAGCTTTTCAAAGGAAACGGTCAGCCGTTCAATAAGTCAGGTATGTGTCGGGCTTGTGATTGCTGATAAGCTTCGTGACGGCAGTATAGATATGTCTTTGGCAAAGACTATGGCTGACTCATGCATCAAGGGTATCACGCCGAAAAAGAGAAAAAAATAAGAACCTGTCTTCACAAGAAATGTGTGCGGATTTTCGAGCATAATTTTGTTGCAGACAAGAAAAAAATGCTCTTTAATCCGTCGTGCTTCTCCGAAAAATAACAGGCGTGATAACCTTGTGTACAGGCGTTTTAAGAGGAGTGGGCTTACGTTTTTTCCTCTCGTTTATCTGCATCATAAGCAGCTCCATTGCCTCATCTGCCATTGTATCTATCTGCTGACCGACCGTGCTTATCGGGACAACAGCTTCCCTTGAAACAGAAGTATTGTCAAAGCCGACTATTTTGTGATCCTCGGGCAGCCTGCCGTATTTTCTGATAATAGTATTAAGCAGAATATTTGCATGGGTATCGTTCGACATAAAAATCCCCTTGCATTTTCCGCTGTATTTTTTCTCTATATTTTCAAGCAGATCTTCAATAACAGCAGAGGTTTCGGAGCAGCTGTTCCCCATATCCGTTAGTATAAGCTCGTGGGGGATATTCCGCTCCCTGCATATATCGCAGAAGCCTGTTATTCTGCCATAGGCGGGAACGTCCTCCGATACGTCCGAATTTATATGGATAAGCACATCGCAGCCGCTTTTTACAAGCATACCCGCAGCCTGCATACCGCCCATATAGTTGTCGGTGTTTACGCTGCAAACATATTTGTCCTCACGTTCTATGGTAACGATAGGCACATTATAGGTCGCAAGCTCCTCCGAGGGGATAGTGTGGCTGAGGATTATCATTCCCTCAATTTTGTATGCAAGCAGCTCCGCAATATATTTCCGCTCGGTGTCCTTGTTTTCGTTGCCTGCAAAAACGAGAAACTTATAGCCGTATTTATCGTATGTAGCAAGTATCTTATCCAGCATTTCCGAATAGTAATGCAGAAAGAGATTAGGCACGATAATGCCGATAAACTCGGTCTTTCCGTTAGCAAGAATACGGGCGACCTTGTTTTCCTTGTAATCTAGGGCAACAAGAGCATCGGCTATCTTCTGCTGATTTTCAAGTGTCAGCGAGTCGGGATCGTTGAAATATCTTGATATTGTGGTCTTTGAAAATCCCGTATATTCAGCTATATCATTAAAAGTCACATTCTTTTTCATACAAAAGCCTCCTTGATATTATCTTATCACAAAAATCCCGTAATTTCAATAGTGTAACCGGTAAAGTAACCGGTTTTGCGAAATGCGTACAAAAGATAAAAATATATTTGAACAATTTTAATGAAGATGAAAAAAAGCTATTGACATATTGGGATATTCGGGTTATACTTTAAGCATAAAGTAACCGGTTACTTTACCGGTTACGAAAACGACATTTCAAAGATGAAAGGAGCAGGATTATGAAGAAAGCAATAACGGCGGGAATTTCCGCAATGCTGCTTGCAGGGTGCTTGACCGGCTGCGGCAAAAGCGAAATTCAGCCCGGAGATGTGGCAGGCTTCGACGAGGACGAGATAAAGCGTAAGACCGACTGGGCGATAAACATTCTCGGTCTTGAAGAATACCGAAACAGAAAGCCGAAAAATCTTTCGGGCGGTCAGCGTCAGAGAGTTGCGCTGGGCAGAGCTATCGTTAAAAATCAGAAGGTTTTCCTTATGGACGAGCCTCTTTCAAACCTTGATGCAAAGCTCAGAGTAAGTATGAGAAACGAGATAAGCAAGCTGCACCGTGAGCTTGGCAGCACCACCATTTACGTTACTCACGATCAGGTGGAAGCTATGACAATGGCTGACCGTATCGTTATAATGAGAAACGGCGTTATACAGCAGGTGGGCAAGCCTATGGAGCTGTACGAGCACCCCGCAAATAAATTCGTTGCAGGCTTTATCGGTTCTCCCCAGATGAATTTCTATAATGTTACTTTGAATGGTGACAAGGTGCATTTTGAAGGCGGCGAAACTATGACCGTTCCTGCATCTGTACTGTCAAAGCTGAACGGTAAAAGCGGTGAAATGATAATGGGCATCAGAGGCGAG
>JALEMR010000062.1 GCA_022768245.1 Oscillospiraceae bacterium | reverse complement strand
TGTAAAACTGCCCGAAGAGCTTCGCGGCCGCTATCCTGTCATAGGCGCAGACCGTTGCGGAATACTGTGTCAGCTCTTCACCGTGGTGCCAGTATGTGATCGTGTATTCGGTTATCATTTCAGCAGCCTCCCCACAACGTCCTTGGTGAGTGCAAGCAGGCTGTCTCCTGTGACGTTTACGTTTACCTCTCTGACTGCCTTGCCGTCGTCCCAGATAACCGTGACGATCTCAAAACTGCCAGTAAACGTGTACCTCACGTCGATGACGTTCCCGAGAGCTGCAACGATCAGCGGCTTAAGACATTCCTTGACGAATTTTTCTTTGTCCATGGGTTTATACTCCTTTCTCCATGTATTCAAAAACAGCCTCTTTGCGGACACGCCACATATCGCCCACCTTAAAAGCTTTTATATCTCCGCGCTGGCACATTCTGCGGGCATTTTCGCGGGAACAGCCGAGAAGATGTGCCACATACGGCAGATCTATCACAACTGGAACATCGTCCCAGTTTGTGACGTACTTGTTTTTCGACTTGTTAAGCATTTTTACTCCTTTCCGGAAGAAACTCCTCTATAATAATTGATACGGCGTTTCTGACCCTGTTCAGCGCTCCGTTGATTTCTGACCGTGCCGCAAGCTCGTCGGCGTCGAGTACGCGACCTTTCATTCGGCCCAGAGCCGTTTCAAGCTCAGCCGCCGCCGATGTCAGAGGACCCATGAGGGCGAGTTTTTCAAGCTTCTTGCTCACGCTACCACCTCATAGCGATTCTTTGAAGCGGAAAAAGCGTACATAACGATCTGGCACTCGCCGTCGGTGTCATCGTTCCACTGCTTTGCCGCCTCTCTGGCTTCGGCTTCAGTGTCATAACCACCGATAAATCCGTAGTCATCGTAGTAATCCCAGATGATAAAATTTCTTATGGTTTCCATGGTTTCTCCTTTCTTGACATTCACGCTCCCTCACTGTATAATATTTACAGGAAGGAGGTGTTAGAATGAAAAAGATTTATGCTTGCCTTTTAGGCGAATGGGTCTGCTTGAACGACGACCCTGAATGCGTGGTGGGGGAAAAAGGTCAAAGTCCCGTTTTGTGGTGGAACGAGGGAGCTGAAATATTTTTTCCCGTAACTCGCAATGATGATATGGCAAACAGTATGTATAATCTGGAATATGTTAATGTATTTTATCGTGGCAAATCGTATAGAATACATCCTACATTAATTCAGATTGTAATTGAATAATTGCCTTATCATCAGAGGAGAGCTTGAGGTCACGCTCAATCTCTCCTTTTTTGCGTTCAAATGCATTGTCCATAATATAGGCAAGCTTTTTCCATTCATGATAAGAAATTCCGTCAAGTCGCTTAATCATTTCTTTGATTTTTTCGTTATCCACGTTCCTCACCTCCTTTCAATCATGACGTCTCCCTCGTTAGCTCGTCCATGGTGCAGTGAAGCACCGAAGCCATATCGGCTAACAGAGGAACACTCGGTATCTTGCGTCCGCTTTCGATGTGAGATACCATTGACTGCGTGATGTGCAGCCGTTCTGCAAGCTCGGTCTGGTCGAGGCCTTCGTTTTCACGGTATCTCTTTACGTTTTTGCCTATGCTCATTTTTCACACTCCTTTCTATTGACAACAGGAAAAAATTGTAGTAAAATGAAAGTAGGGTTAGATATACAGTTTACTATGGGATTTTTGCGCCCTGTTGTATGACTTATGTCATAAATATATTATATCGTAAAATATTACGATTGTCAATAGCTTGTAGTAAAATTTTACGTCAAAGAAAGGAGAAAAAAATTATGGATATTGTACAAAATATCAACAATTATATTGAAAACACACCATATACGCTTACAGAGTTAGAAAGGATTTGTGGCTTTCCGAAGAGTTCAATGCGTAAATGGTCGGAAAATATTCCGAGCATAAGCAAGGTTGCAAAAGTTGCAGAGGCGCTTAATGTTTCATTGGATTGTTTGTACTACGGTAAAGAAAAAAGCTCCCCAGCGGAGTTGTCCGAAGAAGAGCAAGAGTGCATTGAAAAGTTTAATCGCTTAACTGATATTGATAAAGGTAGGATAATTGAGCGTATGGACGTAATGTTCAGCGAATATCCGCCCGAGGCGAAAGAAAGTGTATCGTGATGAATTGAGTTAAAAAATGTTAATGGCAAATGGAGGCTTTTATGGATTTAGCATTGATTTTATCAACATCGGTTTCTATTATAACACTCATTACTACTTCAATTGTAACAATTTATCAAGAGTATAATCAGCAGAAAACAACATCTATGGAGATGTACTTTGAAGCTCAATTGAAGGCGTATATGGATTTTTATCAGATGACAGCAGAATTGGATTTTGACTTAAAGGAAGGCGAAGTTCGGGACGCAAGAAATCTTATTTCGGCTGCCAAAATTGCAGAAATGCTTTCACCGCAGCTTGTTGCTGATTGTATTGAGGATTTTTGCGCTGTATATCTTGATTATATATACGAAACTGACAATAACGGCTCGGCTTCTGAAAAAACAATCAAGGAATTCAAAGACTCTTTGTTTTTGATCAATAAACTAATGAGAGATGAATTGATGCGTTATGACAAGCCGTCGCGCAAGTATGTGAAATCAATTGAAAAAGCTGGAAGAAAAGCAATTAGGTAGTTCGTATTAAATGTATTGTCAATGTTATTATTGCTATTACAGCCAATATTAGCAAAATTCTTAATAATATGTGAAGAAAAACTATTATTTCATCATCTGTGAAGTAAAAGAGACGTGAATTATTCTTTCTGTCAACCTCTGTTATTGCTTTGTATATTTTTTTACGCTCTTCTTCACTCATTTTTTTAATTAAAAAGCTATGTATCTCGTTTTTATGCATGAGCAATTACTTCTTTCTAAATTATTCTGACTTTCGTCATAATTATAATATATAGTAAAAAAATCCGATTGTCAATAACGAGTCGTAAAATTTTACTTGACAAATTGAAATATATGTATTATAATATGACTAAAGTCATGGATAATAAACAATGTTTAAAAAACGTCGGCAAAAATCGGCGGGCAAAAAATAATAAAACGGAGGATAAAAACCATGATTGACTTTCAGAACGCAGCATACCACAAATTAAAGCTTGTATCAAACGATACCTTTGCCAACACTATCTCACCCTTGTTTGTGGACGGTGAAACGATAATCAGCTCGTTCCAGACCATAAGGGACGGAGTTGTGTTTACAAACAAGCGGATTATTGCTATCAATATCCAGGGTGTCACGGGTAAAAAGAAGGATATATCATCACTTCCATATAGCAAAATACAGGCTTTTTCAGTTGAAACAGCCGGATTAGTGGATTATGATTCCGAACTTGAGCTTTGGTTTAGCGGTCTTGGCAAGGTGAAGTTTGAGTTTACAGCAAATAGCAATGTTGCCGAAATTGGTAAAATAATCAGTAGTTTTGTTCTTTAATGGCAAAAAAAATCCCCGCCCGGTGTTGGAGCACCGAACGGGGAATCAAAGGAAGCTATGATACAATCATAACCTTAGACAAGTATATTGTATCACAGCTCCTTGAAAATGTCAAGGAGGAATATTTACATGCAAAGAAAGAACCAAAAGCGAGCCGACGGCAGACTGCAAAGCAAAGTCTATCTCGGCGACGGAAAATATAAGTACGTCTATGCCGGCACGCAAAAAGAGCTTAACCAGAAGATTCAGGAAGTAAAGCTCAAAATTGGGAAAGGGCTCGACGTTTCTGCAGAGCGTGATACCTTCGGAAGCTGGGCTCAGAAGTGGCTCAAACTCAAAAAAAACGAAGTATCAAACGGCCGATATGGCTCTTATGTATACCGTGTACGAAACTTTGAGCCGCTTTCAAGCACTCCGATCACAAAAATCCGCGCCGCCGATGTGCAGGATATAATAATCGACATGGCAGAACAAGGCTATGCGCAAAAGACGATAAAGGACGCACGTAATGCTGCAAGCCAGATTTTTAAGCTTGCCATAGACAACCGTGTGATAGACTACAATCCCGCATCATCTGTCAAATTGCCTTCCGAGGCTCCGCATGCAGAGCGGAGAGCTTTGACCCCCGAAGAGCAGCAGTGGATAATCAACACTCCACACAGAGCACAGCGAGCGGCCATGATAATGATGTATGCAGGTCTTCGCCGCGGTGAGCTTATACCTCTGCTGTGGACTGATATTGATTTAAAAAATAAAACTATCCGCGTTGATAAATCTGTCGAAATGATAAACGGGAAAAGCATTTTAAAAGAGGGTGCAAAGACGGAATCAGGAGTACGCACCGTGTATATTCCGCAGGTGCTTGCAGATTACCTCGCAGCCGAGCCGCGAAACAACAATTTGCTTGTGTGCCCATCGGCAAACGGAAAAATGATAACTGACAGCGGCTGGAAAAGAATGTGGGATAGTTATCTGTCGGAACTGAATTTCAGATACGGCGATTTCAGTGGGATTCTCGTTCCAGATAAGCAGGATCCCGATAAAATGACGCAGTATAAAAAACCCAAAAGCCGATTTGCTCCGCAGAAAATCCCGTTTGTCATTCCGAGGATAACAGCTCACTGGCTCCGGCACACATTTATTACATTGATGTACCTTGCAGGCGTGGACGTCCTCACCGCCAAAGAGCAGGCAGGCCATGCCGATATAAGTACAACAATGTCAATATATACCCACCTTGACAGCATACACAAGGTTAAGCAAATAAACAAACTTGATGATTATATAAGCAATAATAAGACTACAGTTGGGTGTCAAATGGGTGTCAAGATTTCGGGAGAATAGCGTAAAATCGAGAGATTATTTATGTTTTGACTTGCGTTCGCAACGCAGAGGTCGAGGGTTCGAACCCCTTCAGGTCCACTTGATGAATTTCCCCGTAAGCTGTGCAGTTGTGCGGCTTGCGGGGAACGTCTTTTGGTAAAACAACAGCGTTCCACTCCACGTGAAACGCTGTGATTTTTTACTGATTCAGTCTGAAATGCACAGGTATACCGTTGCGGTATGGTATCTCCGGCTCGCCCTGGATAAGGGGCAGGAAATAGTTCAGCGCGTCGGTGGTGACGTTGTTGCGGTCGCTGTTTATCCACTCGGTAGGGAACAGCTTTTCCTTGTTGGCACAGTTTTCCACCGGCTCGGGACGTATCGCCACACGATACGGCTCGTTGCTTATGCGGCTGAACACCATCATTTTTCCACTTTCGCCCCGCATTGCTGCAGCGACTGCTTCTCCGCCGATCTCGAAGGCTTCGTTGATATCGGTCAGCGACGCGATATGGGACGAACAGCGCTGCATAACATTTAATTCAATGGAGCGCACCTTGCAGCCGAAATGGTCTGCGGTTATTTTCTCCAGATATTTTCCGATACCCGAAAGATACTTGTGACCGAACGCGTCGGTAAGCTCAGAGCCGAAGCTGCTGGGGAGCTTATCGGGACTGATGCCCTCGGAAACTGCGATTATTACCGCACGATAGCGCTTCATGGCTTCTGCCACGTCATCTAAATATTTATCTATCGTAAAATCCGACTCGGGGAGATAGATAAGGTGGGGCGCAGGCTCTCCGTTGGCGCGGAGAACACAGGTTGAAGCAGCCAGCCAGCCCGCTTCTCTGCCCATTATCTCAACGATAGTAATGGACTGCACGCTGTACACACGGCTGTCGCGGATTATCTCCTGCAGAGTGGTCGCCACATACTTGACCGCAGAGCCGAAGCCCGGAGTATGGTCCGTAACGGGCAGATCGTTGTCAATGGTCTTGGGTATGCCGACGATCTTTATATCCTTGCCCACAGCCTTGCAGTAGTCGTCCAGCTTCATTACTGTATCCATGGAGTCGTTGCCGCCGATGTAGAAAAAAGCGCCGATATTGTGTCTTTCGAAGGTGTTGATTATCTTGATATAGACATTTTCCTCGCGGTTTTTCGCGGGAAGCTTATATCTGCACGAACCGAGGACCGTGGACGGAGTGACCTTAAGAAGCTCGATATTCTCATCGTCCGTGAGTATCTTCCGCAGGTCGACAAGCTCGTCGTTGATAATACCCTCGATACCGTTGATTGCTCCGTAGATATCGCCTACGTTTTCATTATCCGAGGCAGCCTTAAAAGCCCCCGCAAGAGACGAATTTATCGCGGCTGTAGGACCTCCCGATTGTGCTATTGCGATATTTATTTTCCCGCCTGCCATAAAATTATGCGACCTTTCCTCGGTTTCCCGAATATTTTTCATACTATGATTATATCACATTATTATTATTTCCGCTATATGCAGTTTTAACGATATTATCGTGAGAAATAACAAAAAAACAGCATTTTTCACGGCATAATATATAGAAAACGTTTACTAAGCAAATAACCACAGCCTATCCTGTCGGGGATGAGCTGTGGTCATGGTTTACTGTTCAACAGAGCTTGTGATAGAAGCAAATGCCTCGTCTACAGTTTCGATATCCTCGGAGTGCAGTTCCATAAGAATAGTTGCTCCTTTGATGCTGCCGACAAATATCACATTCTCTAATCTCTCGTCTCCGTAAAGGAATGTGCCGTTTTCTTCTGCAGCAGTGTTTCCGTATTTGCCCTTGGCATATTTTTTCCATGCAGTTTCCGAACTGCCGGAGTTATCTATAGCCATTACAGCGATAAGCTTATCCGATCTATCAAAGATGAAAGCGACGATAGTTTCGTCGGAAGGTGAACCCAGATAAGAGGGTATTACCGCACCGATAGCGCGGTAATCGTCGGATTCGCCGAGGGTCACGTAGTTTTTCAGCTTATTTGCCTTGATAACTTCCTCGGAGGTCATTCCGTAGTCAGCCTTTCCGAAGGCATTGTTTGCAAAGGATGAAGAGCTGCCCGAAGCTGATGATGCAGAGCTTTTTGTATCCGTCTGAAGCACGCCCTTGCTGCTGAAGGTATAGGTTTTTCCGCCGATCTTTACGGTTCCCGTGGCAGCCTTTCCCGATGAAGAGAAATAGTATGTATTGCCATTGATAGTCTTCCAGCCTGTGCGCATAACGCCGTCGTTGCCGAAAAAGTATCTGTATCCGCCGATAGTTTTCCAGCCGGTAGTCATCCTGCCGCGCTTTTCCGGGTTGAAGTAGTAGGTGTTGCCCTTGATCTTTTTAAAGCCCGTCACGGCGATGCCGTCGCTGCCGAAGTAATACTTGTAGCTGCCTATCTTCTGCCAGCCGGTCACCCTGTCGCCGTCCTCAAGGGTGTAGTAGTAGCCGTCGTCGTTCTTGTGCCACTCTGCGGACGCGGAAAATGCAAGAGCTCCCGAAGAAAGAGCTACAGCTGCCGCCGTCAATGTGCAGATGAATGATCTTTTCAGGCTTTTCATGCTTTGTCCTCCATTCTTATAGTTCATATGAGTATTATAACATTTTTTTAATAATTTGTCAAGGAAATGCTGAATATTCCGAACAATATCTTACTTAAGGCAATACCGCACAAGCCTTGTGCGGTATTGCCTTAACTGTTTCGAAAACAGTCCGTTATTGTATGAAAATCTGAAAATCGCATATGCTATATTATCTTTAAAAGAAAGGATAATATAGTATGAAAAAGAATATAGCACTTGTTTTCATGCTCCCCGTGATAATGGCAGGCTTTGCCGCATGCGGAAGCACCTCAAACGGAGCTTCTGCCGATAATACCTCCGTCTCCGAGACTGCTCCTCAGACCACCGCTTCACAGACTGCGGAATCAGAGACATCGTCGGCGGCTAAGGAGACCGTTACTGTCGGTGGAAGGCAGTATGCCATTGACCTGACCACTCTCGATCTGGACGGAGCGGGTCTGACCGACGACGATGTTATGGAGATAGGCAAGCTGACAGAGCTGACGGTACTCAAGCTGGATTCCAATTCCATTTCCGATATCTCTCCGCTGGCGAAGCTTACAAAGCTGAAAAAGCTTGATCTGGACAGCAACAACATCACCGATATCACACCTCTTGCGGGAATGGTGAGCCTGGCGGAGCTCGATCTTGCGGAAAACCGGATAGCCGATATCGCGCCTCTTTCAGGACTTGTTAACCTGACCGAGCTTGACCTGTCCGAGAACAGTGTCAGCGATATCAGCGTTCTTGCGGGACTTACAAATCTGACCGACCTTGATATCTCGGAGAATCAGATATCCGATGTAACGCCGCTCTACGGACTTACAAGGCTGCGCAGCCTTGACATTGAGAAAAATCAGATAGGAGACGGCGAGATAAACGAGCTGAAAAATCGGCTGCCCGATACGCGTATCGAGACCGAATGATCGTGCAAAGCAAAAAGCTGCGGGACTTGCTTCCGCAGCTTTTTCATTCGGTATTGAAAATTACCGAAGATATCCGCCCATTCTGCGGCGCGCTTTGCCGATTCGTTCAGCCGCTTTATCTCCTTTTTCAGTCGGATATTTTCCTCCAGCTCGGCTTTGTCGGTGTTGTCCTTTTCCCGCTGCCAGTCGCTGTAATTGCCCTTCATCTATTATCTCCCAATCCTCGCAGCTGCAAAGCTTTCCGAGAATGTCTCCCGTCAGCATGCGCTCGTCCTCCACGTTGTAGGGGAAGTAGCCGAAATCTGCCTCGGAGGTAATGCTCCCGCTGTACTCATAGCAGCCGCAGAGCAGCTTTAACAGGGTAGTTTTTCCCTTGCCGTTTCTGCCCACCAGACCCAGCCGCCATGAGCTGTCAATATCAAGACTGACATTTTCAAATACATTATCGTATGAACCCTCGTAGCCGAAGGTAAGATCGTTTATAGAAATAATGCTCATAAAACCGCCTCCGTTTCCGCCGTCGGACAGGGAAGATACGGGCTTTCGGTCATAAAGACATGATCCGAAAGCCCGCAGCGCACAGCTGTGCCTTCTGCCATAGTAAGCATAAGGGCACAAAAAAGCCGAGGGCATAATACTCCCTCGGACATAATAATACCGAAGAAGCGCCTTATCTTCCGATCATCCGCACAGCAAACACAGCCCCTCCGCATATGCGGACGAGCAGAATATTTACTTAGCAAAACAAATCGAAAAATTTAGCGCATCTTCTCACCTCAAATCACTTTAATGAGGGCATTATATCACAGTGTTGGATAAATGTCAAGCATTTTTTGAAAAATTCTCCTAATCTTTGATCGCATTTTTAGCCTTGGCAACGATAGTCTTGTCGTTTTCATAGGTCAGCAGAGAAGCGGCGTGACATATATCCACCCACCTGATATCTGCGATCTCCGTTTCCTGCGGAGTGAAATCAAAATTTTTCGCCTTCGCCATGAAATACACCACGACCTTCTGGGTCTCTTTTTTCGGAAAGTATGTGACAGTTTCGCGGAAGGTCGGGTCTATCATAACGTCAATGTCGGTTTCTTCCTTTATCTCGCGCAGAGCGGTCTCAACTTCTGTTTCGCCCTCCTCGACGTGTCCCTTGGGAAAAGACCAATGCCCGCTGTTAAGGTGTTTTATCAGCAGGATCTCCGTATTTCCGTGGTGCTTTCGGTATACGACAGCGCCGCAGGATTTTTCAAAGGTCATATTATGTAATCATTCCCTTCTGATCAAGATAATACATTAGTATAATTATAACATATTTTTTCTGTTTTGTCAGCTTTTTTTGTAAACTTTTTTATTATTAACAAAAAAATTACTTGATGTTAATATATGTCTTTATCCAATGTATTATTTTCAGGAAAAGAGCTGCTACAGAAACTGACCCTTCATCCATTCAAGTATCTTTTTTTCGCGGCGCGAGACTTGTACCTGCGTCATTTTCAATTCCTCCGCAGTTTTGACCTGCGTCATTTCCCTGAAATATCTCAGATAGATGAGCCGCCTGTCCTCGGCGCTTAGCTTCGACATCACCTGCATGACTGACAGCCTGTCCGACATCTCCTCGTCGGGAGAGGGCGCCGCAATGTCTATCTGTTCGCCGTCGCTGTCCTCGCCGCTTCTCGTCAGGGATATCACGGGCATTCCCACGCTTACCGCTTCGGTCACGTCCTCCTCCGATTCGCCTGTCAGAACGCACAGCTCCGATATCAGCGGCTCCCGCCCGTGTTCGGCGGCAAAGCTGTCCCGTATGCGGCTTATCTTCAGAGAAAGCTCCTTGATGTGACGGCTCACCTTTATTGCTCCGCCGTCGCGGAAAAGCCGCTTTATCTCGCCCATTATCACCGGCACCGCATAGGTGGAGAATTTCACGCCCCGCTCCTTGTCGAACGCCTGCGCCGCTTTGACCAGTCCCACGCAGCCTGCGCCGTACAGGTCGTCGTACTCTATGCCGCGGCCGCGGAAACGGTTGGCGCAGAGATGTACCAGTCCCAGATTGTTTTCTGCAAGGCAGTTTTCCTCCTCGCGCTCACGTGTACTTTTCATCTTCCGATTCTCCGTCTGCATGCAGCCCAGCCGTGCTCATTGAGGGAGCCTCTGCGTTTGCCGTCGTTTTTGTCACGTAAAGCGCCCGTTCCGTTATCTTCTTAGTCATTGTGACGGTGGTGCCCTTTCCCACGGAGCTTGTCACCTTGACGCTGTCCATAAAGCTCTCCATGACCGCAAAGCCCAGTCCCGCACGTTCCTCCTGCGGAGCAGTGGTGAACAGCGGCTCCATTGCCTGCTTCACGTCGGCGATGCCGCAGCCCTTGTCCCTTATCCTTATGTACAGCACGTTGTCGTCGAGGATACGGCAGAGCATTTCAATTTTGCCTATCCTGTCCCTGTAGGCGTGGACGATACAGTTCGTGACCGCTTCGGAAACTGCGGTCTTGATGTCGATAAGCTCCGCCGCCGACGGGTCAAGCTGAGCGGCAGCCGCTGCGGCAGTCATTCTTGCCATGGCTTCGTTGCAGCTTTTCGAGGGGAACGTCACCTTTATCTCATTATAAACATTCATTTTCTTTTCCCATTGCACTTTGCGCAAGGTATACCTCCTTTTCTTTCAGCATATTGTTGTAAGCATATCCAGTCCTGCCAGCTTCATCACCTTTTTTATCGAATTGCCTGCGTTGTTTATCATCACCCGTCCTCCGATGTCTTTCATAAGCTTGCAGCGTCCGATAACAAGTCCTATCCCCGAGCTGTCCATGAACGAGACTTCTCCGAAATCGAGCACAAGCTCCTCGGGGCGAAGTCTTTCCAGAGCATTGTCTATCTCTGCGCGCAGCAGGGGAGCGTTGTGGTGATCTATCTCTCCGCTGAGCAGCGCTGTGACCCGTCCTTCGTCCTCTTTTACGGATATTCCCATTTTTATCATCCTTTCTTTTGCATATATTGTAAGAACATAATATCACAGAAAAATTAAAAAAAATGTCATAACTGCGAAAGCACATAAAAAATGACTGAGCCTTTGGGCGGAATAAGAAAAATCTTTTTTGCAAGGCTATTGACTATTTCGGTCAACGGTGCTATAATGATATTGACCAAAACAGTCAACGGAGGGATATATGAACGATAAATTTTTTGACCTGCCCGAGGAAAAGCAGGACCGTATGATAAACGGCGCGCTGCATATCTTTGCAAAATATGACTACAAAAAGGCTTCGATGGAGGAAATAGCCGCTGCCGCAGGAGTTTCCAAGGCGCTGTTTTTTCACTACTTTGAAAATAAGCGGGGACTGTACCTTTTTGCGTACAGCTATTCCACGGATTTTTTTCTGCGGGAAATGAGGGCTATGCAGACCGAGCCCGACAATGATTTTTTCGGAATGATAGTAAATTCACAGCGCAGCAAGCTTGCCATACTGGCAAAGCACCCCGATATCATGTTGTTTCTCATGAACGCCTATTACGAGGACAGTCCCGAGGTGAAGGACGATATCGACAGAAGCTTCGGAGAGGTCCTCGCCGACAGCAGCCGCAAATTTTTAGAGCGTGCGGACAGAAGCAGGCTAAAGGACGGCGTTTCAGCGGAGAAGCTGCTGAACATTATCCTGTGGATGTCCGAGGGCTATATGAGAACGCGGACTCCCGAACAGCTGTCCGACCTTGAAAAGCTCAACGACGAATATCTGGAGCATGTGGAAATGCTGCGCAGACAGGCATATAAGCCGGAATATATATGATAAGGGGAGATTCATGATGAAAGAAAAAATTTTTCACACCGATAAGGGAGATATCCACTATTGGACTAATGAACTAAAGAATGATAAGCCTTCGCTGATATTCCTGCCGGGTCTGACTGCGGACCACAGGCTTTTTGACAAGCAGACGGAGTATTTTGCGGGGAAATATAACGTCCTGACCTGGGACGCCCCGGGACATGCGGCTTCCCGTCCATTTGACCTTGATATCACGCTTGACGACAAGGCGAAATATCTCCGCGGCATACTTGAAGCCGAGGGCATAGTATCTCCCGTGCTTATCGGACAGTCCATGGGAGGGTATGTCTCTCAGTGCTATATGGAGCTTTTCCCCGATTCTGCGGCGGGCTTTGTATCAATTGATTCCGCTCCGCTTAAAAGGAAGTATGTCACGTCGGCGGAGATATGGTTGCTTAAGAGAACGGGTCCCATGTACCGTGCATTTCCCTGGAAGCTGCTGAAAAAGCTGGGAGCGGAGGGCTGCGCCATGTCGGAATACGGCAGGAGCATAATGCGGCTGTTTCTCGATACATACTCCAAGGAGGAATACTGCGTGCTGGCGGATACGGGCTTTCGTATGCTGGGCTGCGCCATGGAGAAGGACCGTCCCTATGAGATAAAATGTCCCGCGCTGCTTATCTGCGGCGATAAGGACAAAGCAGGCTCGGCAAAGCGGTATAACCGCGCATGGTCGCGGGAGGATAAGCTTCCCCTCGTGTGGATAAAGGGAGCGGGACACAATTCCAACACAGATGAACCCGAGAAGGTCAATGAGCTTATCGAGAAATTCATTTCCGAAAGGGTATGTCATTCCGAAAAGAAGTAGACTGCTGCGGGCACATTATGAAAAATATGTGAAATCCCTTGATTTACGTGGGAAAATATGCTATAATATATATTTGTCGGAAGTATAGCATTTTTTTTCGAATGCTTCCGAACAGCAAGTGAATCAATGAAAGGATCGATAATATATGGCAAAACAGCAGAGAGAGCTTGTGCCTATCACTCTTCTTACGGGATATCTGGGCGCAGGAAAGACTACTCTTATCAACTATGTTCTTAATAATCAGGAAGGCTATAAGGTCGCTGTTATCGTCAACGATATCGGCGAGGTGAACATCGACGCCGAGCTTATTCAGAAGGGCGGCGCAGTTACGCAGAAGGACGATAATCTCGTTCCGCTTTCGAACGGCTGTATCTGCTGCACCCTGAAGGTAGACCTGATGAATCAGATAACCGACCTTATCAAGACGGGCAAGTTTGACTATATCCTCATTGAAGCCAGCGGCATCTGCGAGCCTCTTCCCATTGCACAGTCTATTTCCGTGCTTGAGGGCAAGGCTGACAAGAGATATCCCGCTATCTGCCGTCTGGATAACATAGTTACAGTTGTGGACGCGCTCCGTATGGCTACCGAGTTCGGCTGCGGCGACGCTTTGCTGTCCGACAGCGTTGACGAGGAGGATATCGAAAGCCTGCTTATCCAGCAGATAGAGTTCTGCTCCACTATCATTCTCAACAAGGTGGACAAGGTCACTCCCGAGCAGCTGGGCAGAGTAAAGGCTATGATAAAGACTCTCCAGCCCAAGGCGAGAATTATCGAAGCAAGCTTCGGAAAGGTCGCTGTGAGCGATATTCTCGATACCAATGCCTACGATTTTGAAGAGGCGGTCACATCTGCGGGCTGGGCGCAGGCATATGAAGAGGGTGCAGATGACGACGATGAGGACGAGCATCATCATGACCATGACGATGACGACGATGAGCACGAGCATCATCATGACCACGACCATGACGAGGACGAACACGAGCACCACGGACATCATCATCACCATCACCACGACCATGACCACAACGACGAAGAGGGCGAGGCCGAGGAATACGGAATCGGTACCTTTGTATATCACCGCCGCCGTCCCTTCAATCAGGACAAGCTCCAGCAGTGGGCGGAAAACTGGCCCAAGGGCGTTATCCGCTGCAAGGGCATGATGTGGTTCTCCGACGCTCCCGACAACGCATACATCTTCGAGCAGGCAGGCGTTCAGATAACAGCTACCGAGTCCGGCAAATGGTTTGCGGCTGCTCCCGCACATCAGAGAAAGCAGCTTCTTAAGGAATATCCCGACATTGCCAAGGACTGGGACGAAAAGTACGGCGACCGTGAGATAAAGCTGGTATTTATCGGTCAGCACATGGACAAGGAAGCTATCATCAAGTCTCTCGATGATTGTCTCGACGAATAATTCGGTGCGTTCATAAAAATATCCGGGACTGCTTCTGTGCAGTGCCCGGATTTTTTGCGGCAAAAAAATCCGCCCGAAAACTCGGACGGAAATATTCTGGCGGAGAGTCAGGGATTCGAACCCTGGGTGGTTTGACCCACACAGCATTTCGAGTGCTGCACCTTCGACCACTCGGACAACTCTCCATTCATTTGTATAACATGATTATTATATCATAAAATACAATAAAAATCAAGGAAAATATTATTGTTCTATTGTACAAATTTATCAGAGGATTTGCCGCAGAATATGTAATAAATCACATACAATCAAATATCCTTCAATAATTTGAAAAAGAAAATTGTAGACAAAACAGGGAAAAACTGATATAATTATTACATCTACGGACGGAAAGGGAGATATAGTATGAGCAGCATCAAAAAGGGAAGATTCATCGCCTTCGAGGGGATAGACGGTTCGGGAAAAAGCACGCAGATACGCATGCTGGCGGACAAGCTGCGGAGTGAAGGGATAAACTGCTATGAGACGAGGGAGCCTACCGATTCGCCTATAGGCTCGCTGGTGCACAATATTATGACGGGACGCATCACGGCGGATAACAGAGCGGTCACCGCTCTTTTTGCCGCAGACCGCATAGATCATCTGACAAATTCCGTGAACGGTATCGCAGCTCAGATAGATAAGGGCGTTACGGTGCTTACCGACAGATATTATTTCTCATCCTATGCGTATCACAGCGTTGATATCGATATGGACTGGGTCATCGGCTGCAACAGGGTCAGCGCCGATATACTTAAGCCCGATGTTACCATATATGTGGATATCCCCGTGAAGACGGCACTGGAAAGGATATCCGCGGGGAGAGCCTTTACCGAGCTTTACGAGACCGAGGAACGGCTGACAAAGGTGCGCGAGAACTACTTCAAGGCTTTCGAAAAGCTCAGCGGCTCCGAAAACATTGAAATAGTTGACGGTACGGGAACCGTCGGGGAAATTTTTGAAAGGATATGCGATATTTATAATGCTCTTTGAGCAGATATGCTGACGGAAAAGGGATAAACAGGGGAGGAGTGATGTAATGAACAGCAGGACTATTGAAACGGTGACCATCTGCGACTACACGGAGAATGACGGTCAGATATTTGCAGGGCTGCTGTCACAGCATGGCTATAATGTGAATATCTGCGGCAGCGATAACGGAGACGAGATGCTGTCGCTGCAGAGCTGCGCTCCCGACTTCGTTATCGTTGATAAAGACTTTATGAGTGGGGACAATACCGAGCTTGTGAGCCTGGTACGCGATATGGATCCCGGTTCATTTGTGGTCTTTATGTCCTCCGAGTACAGCGACAGTCTCAGAGCGGAGATCAATTCCCTTGATAATGCGCTGTATCTGTTAAAGCCTGTTGACGTTCAGACAATTGCATCATCTCTTAAGGAAGTGGAGAGCATACGGGAAAGCAGACGGGCAGGCTCTGTCAGAGCAGCTGTGTCGGACAGCGATATCGAGGATATGCTGTGCAGTCTTGGATTATCCGCTAAGCTTAAGGGCTTCGGATTTCTGAAGGAATGCGTCTATGCAACATTGGAAAAGCCCGAGCTTTTAGGAAGTATCTCAAAAAAGCTATACCCCTGCGTGGGAGAGCGGATAGGCACTTCGTCCGCAAGCGTTGAGAAAAACATCCGCGCGTCCATTTCCATGGCATTCAAGGAGGACAGCGGCAATAAGCTTCGGGACTTTGTTCATGGGAATAAATGCCCGACCAACGGAGCTGTCATAAGAGCGCTGTATGAGCACTATGCGGCGGAATGATAAATAATCGGATAAAATCACAACGCTCCCGTTTCAGAGAAACGGGAGCGTTGTTTATATAGAAGGGGGTGATCATGCCTTGAAAACGACCTTGCGATAGGTGTCGAAGGTGACCCATTTTGCAAACAGTGCCGATCTTTCCGAGTCGGAGGAGGAATTGTACTCTCCGAGGAATTTATCAACGTCTGCCTGAGAGGTTACCTTTATCTCAAAGCCGCGTCCGTTGACAACGGGGAGACCGTCGTAGGAATACTCCGAAAGGGGAAGGATAGCCGATATCTTCTTATCGCGTATCCTGATAGCCGTGCTGTCGCGGAGGACGATGATGTCAAAGCTGTCGGGATATTCATAGCTTTCGCCCTTGACGGGAATCTCGTCGCCTACGGTGTAGGTGCTGTTTACCGTGTTGTACTTAAGTACGCTGAGCGCCGACTGGTCGTAATAGAATTCCTCGAAAATATCGCCTCTTGCTTCAAGAGAACCCGCCTTGAAGGACGCCTTGCCCGAAAAACTGCCGCCCTTTTCGTCCAGACCCTCGACCACTCCGCAGGCGGAGGTCATGTTGGTGACGCGGTCGATGAGTATCAGCTCGCCCAGAGTTTTATGCTCGGAGAACAGGTCCGACGTGATGGCTTCGGTGAGTGTGACTTCACATACTGCGATGCCGTTTTTGGAAAGCGTTTCGGTGACGATATGCTCGCCCGTGTTGACGTCCACGGCATATTTTATCTTCGTAAGGATTCCGGGTATCAGCTTCGTGCCCAGCTTAACTATGTAGTCCTTGCCTATCGCAAGAGGCTCGTCGTCCATCCACAGCAGGGAAACGGTGAGCTTTTTATACACTGCGATGTTGGTGTCCTTTACCAGCACGCAGCCGCGGGAAACGTCCACTTCCTTATCCAGCGAAATGGTGACGGGCTGACCCTTGTAAGCGGTCTGTGCTTCCTTGTCGGTGACGAGTATTCCCTTGACATGAGCCTTTTCATTGCTGGGAAGAGCGGTTATCTCATCGCCCACGGAAATGCTGCCCGCTTCTATCTGTCCCTGGAAGCCGCGGAAGGTGCGGTCGGGACGGCATACTCTCTGAACGGGCATATAGAAGCCCTGCTCGTTGTCGTCGGAGGAAATGTCCACGGTCTCCAGATATTCCAGGAGAGGTGCGCCGCTGTACCAAGGGATATTATCCGACTTTACGGTAACGTTGTCGCCCTCGGTGGCGGAAAGGGGAATTATCTGAACATTTTCCAGAGAAAGCTCGTTTTTCAGTTCGTTTATCTGTGCTTCTATCTCGTCGAAGCGCTCCTTGCTGTAGCCCACGAGATCCATTTTATTTACCGCAAACACAAAGTATCTGATACCCATCAGGCGGCATATCCTCGCATGACGTCTTGTCTGTACGAGAACTCCCTGTGAAGCGTCCACGAGAATGACTGCCAGCTCCGCAAAGGAAGCGCCTACCGCCATGTTGCGGGTATATTCCTCATGGCCGGGAGTGTCCGCAACGATGAAGCTGCGCCTGTCGGTTGTAAAATATCTGTATGCCACGTCAATTGTGATGCCCTGCTCGCGCTCTGCCATAAGACCGTCCAGAAGCAGCGAATAGTCTATCTTTCCGCTGCGGCTGCCGACTCTGCTGTCCAGCTCCAGCGCCTTTTCCTGATCGGCGTACAGCAGCTTCGAGTCGTAGAGAATATGACCGATAAGCGTGGATTTGCCGTCGTCAACGCTGCCGCAGGTTATGAATTTAAGTAAGCCCTTCATTAAAAATATCCCTCTCTCTTTCTGCGTTCCATACTGCCTGCCGCCTCGTTGTCGATCACACGGGAGGTGCGTTCGGAGGATACGGCGCTGAGTGTTTCATCGATTATCTCATCTAAAGTAGTGGCTGTGGATTCAACTCCGCCCGTGAGGGGATAGCAGCCCAGCGTTCTGAAGCGGACAGACTTGTACTCGGGGACCTCGCCCTCTTTAAGAGGAAATCTCTCGTCGTCCACCATGATGATATTTCCGTCGCGCTCCACCACGGGACGCTCCGCCGCGAAATACAGAGGAACGATGTCGATATTCTCACGCTTTATGTACTGCCAGATATCCTTTTCGGTCCAGTTGGAAATGGGGAAAACACGTATGCTCTCGCCCTTTTTTATCTTTGTGTTGTACAGCTTCCACATTTCGGGGCGCTGATTTTTGGGGTCCCATGCCTGTGCTTCGTTGCGGAAGGAGAATATTCTCTCCTTAGCGCGGGATTTTTCCTCGTCGCGGCGTCCTCCGCCGAAAGCAGCTGTGAAGCCGTATTTGGTGAGCGCCTGCTTTAATGCCTGCGTTTTCATGATATCGGTATATGCAGCGCCGTGGTCGAAGGGATTTATTCCCTGACGAACGCCGTCCTCGTTGGTGTAGACCAGCATTTCGATGCCAAGCTTTTTAGCGGTGTCATCGCGGAATTTTATCATTTCCTTGAATTTCCATGTGGTATCTATGTGCATAAAGGGAAAGGGAGGCTTTTCGGGATAGAATGCCTTCATTGCAAGATGAAGCATTACCGAGCTGTCCTTTCCTATTGAATAGAGCATTACGGGCTTTTCGCACTCTGCGGCGACCTCTCTGATAATGTATATCGCCTCGGCTTCAAGCTCGTCAAGATGCGAGTATTCGCTCATGTGTTTCCCTCCGTTAATATTTATTGGATTCTTTTTGGTTTATGCCGATCCTTGTGACCTTGCCGTCGGGGGCTTCGATGATCCAGTTCAGGATATCGCCCTCCTTTTCGGTGTGGACAAGGCTTCCCATGCCGCCGATATCCGCGCCCAGATAAAATTTCACGGCGTGGACGGGACATTCCTTTATGCAGGAAGTGCAGCCCCAGCAGTCCTTGGGATACTTGATGTATGCCTTTTTGCCGTCAAGCTTGATAAGGCTCCCGGGGCAGACCTCCGAGCATCTGCCGCAGCCTACGCACTTTTCGCTGTCAATGGCTATGCTCATAGCTTTGTCCCTCCTTTACAAGCTCACGCAGGATAATTTTTATCTCTCCGTTTTCCATGACGGAGTTTACATAGCAGTGAAAATCCTTATCATTCCTGTCGGGATAGTCAAGATTTTCTGCGAAGCTGTGCCATCTTGTTTCGTGCCTTGCCTTCAGATGAGCGATAAGGCTTCTGCACACGGTCAGCCGCTCACGGAGCTCATAGATGAACATAAGCTCGTGATAGTCGTTGGCGCGAAGCTTATCGGACAGGGTCTGCAGTCTGACTATCTTTTCATCGGCGAGGTCAAGCTGTTTTTCGTTGAAGCGGTAATTTGTCTTGATGCCGCCCGCATAGGAATCCATGACAGTCTGCATTGCCTCTTCCAGCTGCTCGTATGTAAACTGTGCATTCTTTTGAGAGAGGAATTTTTCCGCTTCGGCAAGGCGGATTTTTTCCTCCGCTTCGGATATGCTGCCCGACGCATTGTTTCCGATATATTCCGCAGCGGCAAGAGCGGCTATCTCGCCCTCCGCAAGAGCGCCTGTGACGTATTTCTGCGGACAGCCTCCTGCAACGTCTCCTGCGGCGAAGAGACCGTGAATTGTAGTCTCGCGTTTGGAATCCACCCAGTAGCCGCTGGCGGTATGACCGCCCACTATGTAAGGCTCGGTGCCCTCTATCTCCACATTCTGCGAAGAGGGGAGCTTACCGCTTTCTATCCACTTAATGGTCTGAGAGGGTGCCATGTTCAGGTATGCTTTCAGCAGAGATTCGTCCTGTTCTGGGGTGATGCCCTCGGTTTTCAGATAGCAGGGACCCCGTCCCTCCACGTTTTCGGTAACTGTTCCGTATACTCTCTGAGAAGTGGTGATGCCGTATTTTCCCTCGTAGTTTTCGCCGAGAGAATTTATCTGCTTTGCGCCCACGCCCTGTGCGAGCGTTCCCGTAGGAGCGATGGTGTCCTTGCAGCGCAGTGCGATGAAACGCATTTCAAAGGTAGTCATTTCTGCGCCCGAGCGGATACCCATTGCATAGCCTGCGCCCGTGTTGAAGGGCGGGTACCACATCTTGTGGCGGGAAAATCCGGGATTGTTGGGCTTGTAAAGACCTGCCGCGCCGCCCGTTGCGACGATGACAGCCTTTGCTTCAATGGTGTAGAATACGCCGCTGTCGATACCGAAGCCAAAGGCTCCGTTGATCCTGTTGTTTTCGACGGAAAAGTCGGTGATGTTGATGCGGTTCATCACGGTAACATTCGGCAGACCGGTCACCGCATCCGCAAGGATAGGCTTGATGTTCTCGCCGTTTATCTTGAGATTACGGTTTCCTCTGGCGACGTACTTTCCGTTTTCGTCCTTGAGGATAACGAGTCCAAGCTTTTCAAGGCGCTTAGTAACGGAGTTCAGCCGTTCGGACATTGTCAAAAGCAGATCGCCGCGGACGATATCCTCTGCGTCCTTGCGGGCATAGTCCACGTAATCCTGTGGAGTGTGTCCATCTGTGATGTAGGCATTCAGCGCGTTTACGCCCGCAGCAAGGCAGCCGCTGCGCTTGATGTTCGCCTTTTCACAGATAAGCACCCTTGCGTCGGATTTTTCGGCGAGGGTGAGCGCCGCATAGCACCCCGCAGTCCCTCCGCCGATTATCAGTATATCTGTTGAGATTCTCTCTGTTTTCATAATTTGATTTATCTCCGGTTATTTTTGCAGTACCCAGTACTTAGTACGTAGTACCTGGTATTAAGTACATAGCAAATAGTCTATAGATAAGAAGATAGTACCCGGTATGTTTAGTATAATGTATCAACTAAATACTAAATACTAAGTACTAAGTACTAAGTAATCACCCACAAAGGTATCTTCTTACGGATTCGATGCAGTTGGCTCCGTCCGAGGCCGCTGTGATGACCTGTCGGAGCGATTTTGTGCGGACGTCTCCTGCGGCGAACAAGCCCTTTGCAGAAGTTACTCCGTCCTCGCCTGCAATGACATAGCCGTTCTTGTCAAGATCGGCGATTCCCTGAAGAATATCCGTATTCGGGATACTCCCCACAGCGGTAAAGGATCCGCTGACGTGGAGAAGCTTTTCCTCGCCGTTCTGCGAATATTTTATTCCTGTCAGCAGCTTGTCGCCCACAAATTCAACGGGGACAGCATTCAGGATAAGCTCGATATTATGCTTTTGGCGGACCTTTTCCTGTAAGGCTTCGCTTGCGCGGAATTCCTCGCGGCGATGGATAATATAGACCCTTTCCGCAATATCCGACAGATAAAGCGCGTCGGACAGCGCAGTATCTCCGCCGCCGATAACGGCAGCCCTTTTATCCTTGTAAAAAGCCCCGTCGCACACTGCGCAGTAGGATATGCCTCTTGCGGAAAATTCCTGTTCGCCCCTGATGTTCAGTCTGCGGCGGTAGGTGCCTGCGGCGTATATTATCGTTTTGGCGGAAAGGGACTTCCCGTCCGCGAAGGAAACGGTGTATATATTGTCGGAAGAGGTTATCTTTTCCGCCTCGCCCTCGAAGAATTCCGTGCCCAGCTCTTCGGCATGAGTGCGGAATTTCTCGCCTAAGTCGTAGCCAGATTCGCCGAACAGACCGGGATAATTATCCACGCGGCTGCTTTCGGCTATCTGACCCGTACCCATATATTCCTTTTCGGCGACGACCGCTTTCAGCTGCGCTCTCTGCGCATATATAGCCGCCGACAGTCCCGCAGGACCGCTTCCTATGATAATAACGTCGTATAAGCTTTCAGTCTTCAATTATAAGCTGCTCCTTTTCGGAAGTTTTGGGGTCTTCGCCCGTTATCCTGAATGAGTTGAGTACGGGCTCGTCTCTGTTCATAAGAGAGAGTATCATATAGCTTGCCTTGCTGTCGAATGCCAGCCGCTTATCCTCGTCGGAGGGACGGGAAGGGGATTCGGGGTGGGAATGCCAGTTGCCCAGAGGGGTAATTCCCTTGGCGCGCATATCCTTTATTGCCGCAAGCTGTTCCTTGGGGTCAAGGGAAAAATGCTCGTTGGACTTGTCGATGTTTGTGAGAAGATATACCTCCCTGATGACCTTATCCTCGCCGTCAGCAGTCCCCGCGATAAGACCGCATGCCTCGTTGGGAAGCTCTTTTTCGGCGTGAGCGAGCATTTTCTCAAAATCAGATCTTTTTAAAGTTATCATATCATTCAGCCTCGTTTGTGAGATGTACTCCGTCGCACTCTGCCTGCTCATAGTCGATAAGCTCGGTGATTGTGGGGTGATCTCCGCATACCGCGCAGTGAGATGTGTCACGGGGGAGCTTTACCTTGCGGAATTCCATGGTGAGCGCGTCATAGGTGAGAAGATAGCCTGTGAGCAGCTCGCCCTGACCGATGATGTACTTGACAGCCTCCATAGCCTGTAAGCTGCCGATAACGCCGCCCATTGCGCCGATAACGCCCGCCTGCTTGCAGGTAGGAACTGCGTCCTTCGGGGGAGGATTCTTGAATACGCAGCGGTAGCAGGGACCCTGACCGGGAACGTATGTCATGAGCTGACCCTTGAAGCGGATTATGCCCGCATGAGAGAAGGGCTTTTTCGCCATAACGCAGGCGTCGTTGATAAGGAACTTGGCAGGGAAATTATCCGTGCCGTCGATGATGAAATCGTAGTCCTTTATCAGATCGAGGATATTATCTGAGGAAACGAAGGTGCGGTATGTATTTACGGTAACATCGGGATTTATGGCATTCATGGTCTCCTTAGCGGACTGTACCTTAGCCTTGCCGATGTCGTTTGTGGTGTGGATGACCTGTCTCTGGAGATTGGACAGATCCACCTCGTCCGCGTCGGCGATGCCGATAGTACCCACTCCTGCCGCAGCAAGATACAATGCCGCAGGAGCGCCCAGACCGCCTGCTCCGATGATGAGGACCTTGGCGTTTAAGAGCTTTTTCTGACCCTTAGCGCCGACCTCCTTTAAGATTATATGCCGTGAATAGCGTTCAAGCTGTTCGTTTGTAAAAGCCATTGTAAGATTCTCCTTTGTTTCGGTATGTAATTATCTGCTGCCGCCGCCCATGAAGTACAGAAATTCGACATTGTCCGAATCCTTTAAAACGGTGGTATCGAAGGTTCCGCTCTCAACGAATTCCTCGTTGATGGAAACGGTCACATACTGGGGAGTCTCCACCTTTTCCTGTTCGATAAGCTCGCTGACGGTGATACCGTCCTTAACTTCCTTTTTTTCGCCTGCTACTGTGATTATCATGGTAATTTCTCCTTATTTCAGTTTATCGATAATATCGGTGATGACCGATTTTTTGACTGCGCCGGTAACGCGTTCCTCTTCCTTTCCGTCCTTGAAGAAGATAAGTGTGGGCGCTGCGGAAACGCCGTATTTCTCGGCGAGCTCTCCGTCGTAGTTTATATTTATTTTTGCCAGCTTCACGTCGGGATATTCCTCTTCAATTTCTGCCAGCACGGGGGACATTCGCTTGCAGGGCACGCAGCTGTCGGAGTAGAAATCCGCCGCTGTCACGCCGCTGTTCTGTAAGACCTCGCTGTCAAAGCTTTCGGTGTTTACTCGTATCGGCATATCAGTCACCGACCTTTTCAACTATGAGAGTATATGTGCCGTCCTCGTTGTCGGTGAGCTTGAGTATCTTGTGACCCTCTTCCTTTATGCTTCTGGGGACGTTCTGCACAGGCTCTCCGTCGTTCATTCTGATAGAGAGTATCTGTCCCTCGTCCAGATCTTCGAGAGCGACCTTAGCCTTTACGAATGTTGTGGGGCATACCACATCGGTGATATCCACCGTATCGTCTATGTTAAAATCAGCCATTGTAAACCTCCATGATCTTTTCATTGAATTTTTCTCTGCCCACCCTGTCGATGGTGAACTTGAAGCGCTCGCCGGGGTTAGCATTTTCTTCGAAGAATTTTATCGCCGCGTCGCATATTTCAAGAAGCTTGTCGTGGTCCTCAATAAATGGGATAACAGTCTCGCCCTTGTTTATGTGATTGCCGAAAAGTCCGCCGAAGGAAACGATGTAGCCGTGAATTTCGTCCCATGCGTCGGTGGGACATGATTTGCAGCAGCGTCCGCAGAAATTGCACTTGTCATAGTCCACGGATATTTTGCCGTCCTTCAGAGTGATAGCCTCATTTCTGCATGCCTTTACGCATACTCCGCAGGAAATGCAGTCCTTTTCGCGCCATGCCACCTTGATGCCGCCCTTGATGCCCACGTCGTTTTCCTCGGATTTAAGGCAGTTGTTCTGACAGCCTGTGATGCCGAACTTGAACTTGTGGGGGAGCTCATGGGCGAAATACCTGTCGTCCAGCTCCTTTGCGAGAGCGTATGTATCAATACAGCCGCTGGGACATATCGCCTCGCCCTGACAGGCTGTGATAGTCCTTACCCTGGGACCGCACACGCCGGGCTCAACATCGCCCTCGGCAAGAGCGGCCTTTACGCTGTCGATATCGTCCAGCTTGATAAAGGGTATCTCCACGCTCTGACGGGATGTGAGATGAACATGACCGTCGCCGAACTTATCTGCGACCTCTGCTATTTTTGCAAGCTGCTTTGCGGAAAGATTTCCTCCCACCACTCTTAGTCTCAAAGAGAAGTTGTTTTTCTGTTTCTGCCGCATGAAGCCGCCTTTTTTTAGTGTTGAATAATCAACTGCCATTTCGGTAACCTCCGTATCATAAATTATCTATTGCATTCTTAAAGTCGGAAATAAGGTCGTCTATATCTTCAATGCCTATGCTTATTCTGATAGTGTCCTCGTACACGCCCGCGTGAAGCTTCTGTTCCTCGGTGGAGTGTGTGTATATGGTGCTTGCAGGGTGTATGACGAGAGTACTTACGTCGCCGATGTTGGTAGCATTTACTGCGTATTTCAGGTGATTTATCAGCTTGAAAGCCCTTTCCTTGCTGCCTGCGCGGATAGTGAGTATCGCACCGCCCATGCCGCCGAACTGTTTCTGAACAAGCTCGTAATAGGGATTTGACTTAAGAGCGGGATAATTGACGGTAACTCTTCCGTCCGATTCGAAAAACTCCGCCAGCTTAAGAGCGTTGTTACAAAGACGTTCCATTCGCAGCCCCAGAGTTTCAAGTCCGATTGAATTGAGGAAAGCGTTCATAGGAGCAAGACAGCTTCCCATGTTGCGCCAGATACCGTTTCTTAGCTTTGCGAGGTAGGCGAATTTTCCGTATTTTTTGTAAGGGGAAAGTCCCTTGTATCGGGTGAAGTCCCAGCCGAAGCTTCCGCTGTCGACTATGATACCGCTGATAGCGTCGCCGCTGCCGTTTATGTACTTCGACGAGGAATGAATGATGATATCCGCTCCGAAGTCCGCCGCGTTGATAAGATAAGGCGTTGCGGTGGTACAGTCGGCGATGAAGGGGATACCCTTGCTGTGAGCCAGGTCGGATACGCTTTTTATATCCACCACATCAAGCCCGGGATTGCCGATTATCTCGCCGAATATCGCCTTTGTTTTGTCGGTTATCAGGGGAGCTATCTCCTCTGCGGTGATATGTCTGACGAACCTTGTCTTTATCCCGAAGGCTTCAAGATCTCCGAAGAGGTCTATCGTTCCGCCGAAAAGTCCCGCGCCTGCGATCATCTCATCGCCCGTTTCGAGAATATTCAGCAGAGACATTGTAACGGCAGCCATTCCGGATGAACAGGCGACAGCGCCTATGCCCTTTTCAAGAGCGGCTATTTTCTTTTCGAAGGAATCTACCGTGGGATTGCTTATCCTTGTGTAAGCGAATCCGGGAGCTTTGTTATTGAATACCTTTTCAAGCTGCTCGGCGGACTCGTGAGAGAAAGCGCTGACCTGATATATGGGCGTCAGCGTGGAGCCGAAGGTCAGGTTATCCGCATTCCCGTGGAGCAGCGAGGTGTTGAATTTCATACGCAGGACCGTCTTTCTTTTTAGTATGGTCTTATTATACACCCTTTATCATACTAAGTCAATAGGTATTGTGTATTTTCTGCATTTTTAATATGAAACTACAGGGAAATCATCAAATATTTGGCATAAGTAACAAAATAAAACATATTGATTTTTTGTTTAGTATGTGATATACTACTAATATGATATGTTTTATATGTAAACTATGATACTTACCATAAAATCAATAATAATGTGAAAGGGGAACGACTATGAGAATATCCACAAAGGTCGAGTGCGGGATAATCGCGCTTATCGATATAGCGATAAATTCCGCCGACGGAGAAATAGTAACGGTCAGCAGCATAGCGGAAAGGCATAACATTTCGGTGAAATATCTCGAACAGATACTGCCGCTCTTAAGACAGGCAAATCTTATACGCAGTCAGAAGGGCTCCCGCGGGGGATATGTCATCTCGTCGTCGGGCAGGGATATAACCTTCAAGGATATTTTGAACGCCCTCGATATAAATATTCTGAGCGATGTTACCTTTGATCTTCCCGAGAAAAACAACGGCTACGTTGACGCGATAAACGGATTTCTCTGGAAGGACATGACGGAGTACATGAAAAAATATGCGGAAAAGATTACTCTTGCCGACGCGGTGACCCGCTGCCGTGACGCCGCCCCGTCCGACGCGGACGAGTTTATGTATTATATATGAAATATCCCCGATAAGGCAATGTTTTGTGCTTTATCGGGGATATTTTATGCGAAGATTTCTTCAAAGCGTTCCTTGAACTCGTCGGGCGTGTTGGGAGAGTAGGATATGTTCCGCAGAGCGGAAAGTCTGTTCGGGCAGCTGAAATAGTATTCTCTGAACGGTATGTCGAAGTTTACGGTGATCAGTTCTCCGCCGCAGAGAAAGCTTATGCTTGCTCTGTACAGATAAGATCTGTCGAAGCCGCATAATTCTTCATCGCGCACGTACTGTCTTTCGGTAGTTCTGCCGTCAATAAAGAAATAGTCCTCGGCAAATTCTCGGGTAAGAGTGTCGTATCTGTCATATAATTCTGAAAGAGTCTCATTCTCAAAGCATTCGGCATAATCCTCAATACTTACAAACATATGCGGCAGCATTGAACCGCTGATGTCAAGGTTTCTGAAATAATTAACTGCAGCGTCTGCTTCATTAAGTATAATGGCAGGAAAGCCCCGTGAAAAGCTTTCATATTCTTCTGCCGAGCCTTCATCTGCTTCGGTCATTTCCGTGGCTTCGTATAGTTTAAAATCTGTTCCGAACGAAAGGTAGTGTTCGAGCAGCTCCAAGCCGTTATCATATTCAAACTCAAGGACCTGCGCATAGACATTGTGAGTATTGTCCCCACGCTCTTCAAGCTCAAGGATAAGTCTGCCATAAACATTATCGTCAAAGGTCTGCTGTGAAAAAACATCGACCCTTACAATGGGGTGTTCCGAAAAATACTCTTCGAGGTCTTCCGCAAACAGCTCCTTAAAGCCTGCAAGCTCCTGTTCGGAGTAAGTGTCCTGATTTGGCAGATACATCATATCCAGCGCCTCAAGATATTTTCCCTGTCTGAATTTGCTGCCCAGCTTACGCAGTTCGCTGTTCATGTTCAGCGTTGACCATGACATTCCTCGGTTGCTGTCCTCGTTGATAGTCAGCACACCGCAGAACACAGCGGGAATCATCACCGCCGCGCACAGCAGCAGCGTTATCACCACAAGCCTAACATAGCGCCTGTGATATTTCTTGAAAGCATTTTCGCTTTTCATTTCGGGGACGTCCTCGGAGCTTTTGGGTATTTCCTCGGTCATAGCTTCAAGCTTTGATCTGCATTCTCCGCATTCGGCGATGTGTTTTTCGACCATCTCGCCGCTTTCCTCCGAGCAGACCTTGTCCGCATACAGAGGAAGCAGGTCTTCGATAATTTGACATGATATTTTCATTCCGACTCCTCCAGTAGTTTTCTAAGCTTTTCCTTGCCCCGATAGAAGGTCACTCTTGCCCAGCCCTCGGATCTTCCGAATATCTCGCCGATATCTGCGAAATTCAGGTCGCTGTGTATCCGCAGCAGCATTATCTCACGGTAAGGCTCTTCCAGACGGTGAACAGCCCTGTATATCTCGCGGCAGTTTTCCTGTTCGAGCATATCCTGTTCCGCTGTGATGTCGGTCTCGTCGATGTCGCAGCGCAGGTGCCGCTTTTCCTTTTTCAGGTAGGAAAAGTATGTGTTTTTGGCGATAGTGCAGAGCCAAGTGGTGACCTTGACCTTGCCGTCGAAGCTTCCTGCATGCTTGACTGCGCGGAAAAAGGTCTCCTGAGTAAGCTCCTCCGCAAGGTCGGCATTGCCGCACAGCACGATAAGATACCGATACACCACATCTGCGTACCGCTTGTAAGCGTCATCAATATCCAGACCGTTCACCCCCTTTCTGTATATTAAACTATCCAAAATGCAAAACGTTACATATAAATAAATAATTTTTCCGTTCAAGCAATGATATGTCGAAAATGAATAATACTTTAAAAAAATATGCAAAATTTCGGAAAACCCCTTGCAAAACGGAAGGATAGGGTATATAATAGACATATATTTTAAATAGATTGGAAGACTCTCATGGAAAAGAAAAAAATACCGCTGCCCGGGAACCGCATAATCAAGTCGGCAGTGGGGGTGCTGCTTTGTTACGTTATTTATATCCTCCGAGGATACCGCGGGATACCCTTTTATTCCATGCTTGCGGTGCTGTGGTGTATACAGCCCTACTCAAAAAATACGGGCAACAATGCTCTCCAGCGCAGTATAGGCACCCTAATCGGAGCGGCAGTCGGACTTGTTACCCTGCTGATAATGAAATATATCTTCGAACCACTTGCATTTCCGAGCTTTGCTTCATATATCCTCATATCCTTTATGATAATAGTGGTGCTCTATACCACTGTGCTGCTCAATAAGAAAAACGCCTCGTATTTTTCCTGCGTGGTATTCCTGAGCATAGCCGTGGTGCATATCGCCGACGAGGAGCCATTTATCTTCGTGCTGAACCGTGTGCTTGACACCTTCATCGGGATAGGCGTGGGAGTGCTGCTGAGTATGCTCCGAATGCCGCGCAGGCGCAGGAAGAATATCCTCTTCATCACCGAGCTGGACGATATGCTCGCTCCCGTAACGGAAACGCTTACGCCCTATTCCAGGGTGGAGATAAACCGCATGCTGGAGGACGGGCTGAACTTCACCGTTGCCACCATGCGCACCCCCGCGTCGCTGATGAAGCCTGTGGGAGATATCGACCTTAAGCTGCCCGTGATAGTGATGGACGGAGCCGCACTGTACGATATGAAAGGAAATACATATCTGAAAGCGTATGTGATATCCAATGCCACAGCGGGAGTTATCATCGGAGAGATACGCCGCAGCGGGATAAACTGCTTTATCAATGCCCTCTGCGACGATACGCTGATAATCTACTACGATAAGCTTGAAAACACGGCGGAAAGGTCGATATACAGCTCGCTGAAATGCTCGCCCTACCGAAACTATATCCAAAGGGAGCCGTCGTCGGGGGACAGGATAATCTACATCATGGTGATAGACGAAACGGAGAAGATAAAGCCGCTGTACGAGAAGCTGATGAGCGAATACCGCGAGCATCTGAAAATACTGTCATATCCCTCGGACGATTATCCTGGATTCAGCTACATAAAGATATACAACAAAAACGCCGACAAGAAGAATATGCTGTCAAAGCTGCGGGAGCTGTCGTGCACGGAGGAATACGTCACCATAGGAAACCGTCCCGAGAACGATATCCAAAGCGAGAGCAGAGACCTGAACGGGATAGTGAAGACCCTGAAAAACACCTTCGAGCCGCTTATCTGGAAAAAGGACAGTGAATAATAAAAATCGTGCCGACATCGTATGAAGATCGGCACGATTTTTTGTTATCCTTCGGAATTGAGCTTCATCTGTATCTGGTAGGCTTCGTCGGAGAAATAATCATCGAGAGATTCAATGGAAATGGAATATCCCTCCGAGGTGGTGATGTACTCGTCTATCTTGTGGTCGGCAATTGCCTTGGATATCTCGGATTCGGAAACGTTAAGATAAGCCGCCGCCTCGCTCTGGGTAAGATATTTTTTCACCGTAGGCGAATTGACGGTAAGGGTATCGGGGGAAGAGTAGCTGTCGGAAAAGCTTTGTTCCGTCAGCGCTGCGGACAGCTTTTTCAGACCGTTTCCGACAATTATCGCGGAAATAAGAATGAATACCCCGAGAATTATCGCCGATAAA
Source organism: Oscillospiraceae bacterium (assembly GCA_022768245.1). Lineage (GTDB taxonomy): Bacteria > Bacillota > Clostridia > Oscillospirales > Ruminococcaceae > RGIG4694. The sequence goes on along the minus strand of JALEMR010000062.1, from coordinate 23,602 downwards.
AGATAAGCTCCTCCGGGGATTCCCGGGCTGCGTTTTGAAGACTGGGGCTGGGACGGTGCGCCTGTTCTGTACTGTGACATAGTATCTCCTCCGAATTATGGTATTTTGATAGTACAATCGCTGTCAATGCCGAATGAGTAAATATAAGCCTTTCCGGAGCCTGGGGCAAGACCGAATATTTTTTCAAAGGCACGGGTATACAGAAGCATCTGAACCTCGTACATTTTTTTCAGCTCCGACGGAGCTCTTCCCTCGTTGGTCTTGTAATCCACGAGGATAAACCCGTCATCGGTTTTTATTATCAGATCGGCAATACCCTGTACAAAAGTATCACTATAATTATCATTATAATATGTTTTTAGCCGCAAGTCAAGAGGTTCTGTGCCGTTTATGTCAAAAATATCGGAAATTTTGGCGAGAAAAGGCTGTTCCGTCAGGATATCCTCGTCCTTAGCCTTTGAGATGCAGTCGGTCCAGAGCTGCGATGAGAAGAAATTGATTATCCTCTGCTTGACCTTGGGAGTGTCGGTGATGTGATCCGCAGCCTCCTGTCCGAGAAGTCCGACGAAATACAGCTGCTGCGCCATACTGCCCACAGGGTCATCCTCGGTGCCGAGGCTGTCACAGAGCGCCTTAAGGTCGGCATACTGCATGAACGAGTGAACGGCAGTGCCCTTTTCCGAAGCGGAGAGCTTTCCGCCAGGCTTTTCTCCGACAGCGAATCTGTCCGACTTTGGCAGAAAGCTTGAATAGATCCGCTCCACGTCCTCCTCGGAGGCCTTGTGAGTTATCTCGGTAACGGTCAGCTTTGCGGGGATATTTTCCTTTTCCCTGTCCGAAGCAAATTCGGGAGAAACGTCGTAGCTTCGGAGTTCCTCCAGCTGCCGCAGAAATTGGGGGTCGGGAGTGCAGCTGATAAAGCTTTCCCTGTCGTCTTGATTGTTGTCGGCAGAGAGACTGCGCATGAGCCTGCGGTCGGTGCGCAGAGCCTTTATCCGCACATTTACGGGCTCGGCAGGAGTATTTCCGAAAATGCGTGTGTAAGGGACAGTACCGTCCGCAGCCAGAGCGGCAAGTATCCAGGTCAGCATTTTTTCGCCTGCATTGAGAAGAGCTGCGGAATTTATGCCGTCCTTGGAAAACACATCGGAGGGCAGCTTGTCGAGGATACCCTTGATACCCTCGTCGGGACTGCATTCCGTGATGTCGCATTCGATATCCTTGTAGATACCGTTAGCGGGCACGGCGTTTTCACGATATACGGAAGCGCTGTCCTTTTTGGTCATCATGAGAGTGCCGCTGATGAAGAGCTTGCATTTTGCGCGGGTCATGGCAACGTACATAAGACGCATGCGCTCGCTGACAAGCTCGTGAGCTTCTTCCTCGCCGATCATCATGGCAGGCAGCGAAACGTAGCCTGTTCTGCTTTTGGGGTCGGTCTCATAGAAGGCGACGCCGTTTTTCATGCTATAGTACAGCTTTTTTGGATTGCTTCGGGGAGTCTTGCCTGTCCTGCAGAGGAATACCACGGGGTATTCAAGTCCCTTGGATTTGTGGATAGTCTTGATAGAGACCGCGTTGTCCGATTCGGAGGAAGAGCTTCCGCTGGAAAAGTCGATGTTCCTGTTGGGAGCCACCGCGTCAACGTAGCGGATAAATCCGTAGATACCGCCTGTTCCGCAGGCAACGTTCTTCTCGTAGGCTGCGGCATATCGTGGCAGCAGATTCAGATTAGCCCGTCTGGTCTCGCCGTTGGGGTACAGGGACATCATCTCGATAATGCCCGTCTCGGAGTATATCTTCCTGATGATATCCTCAAGGCTCATGACCGCCGCACATTCCTTAAGGTGGTCGTAAATGCCGATAAAGCTGCGGCAGATGTTGAAGATATGCTCTGCATCGGCAAACTGCGCATCTTTGTTGTCGGTGATGAAGGACATATCCTCCGCAGCGCTTCTGACGGCATAGTAGTAGCTTCTCTTTCCGCGGAGGACGTTCAGCGCCGCAGCGTCGTCTGCGGAGAACATGAACATTGGCGACATCAGCACTCCTGCCATAGCGGTGTTGTTGTGAGGATTGTCCAGTATTTTCAGCATGTTGAGCATAACGGATATCTCTCGGGAGGCGATGTATTCGCTGCGGTTGTCGAGACTTGCGCGGATGCCCAGCTTCATAAGAGCCTCGGCGAATATGGGCGCGTCGCTGTTGGTGGGGCAGAGAATGCAGATATCGCGGCAGGAAAGCTTCGAGTGTTCTTTGAGAAGCATGTGTATTTTCAGTGCCACAGCCTGTGCTTCGAGCCGCGCGTCTGCGATGTCGTCTCCGTCTTCCTCGGGAGTTCCGTCTGCGGAGCCTGTCTCCTGCTTTGACTCATCTGCGGGAGCATAGGAAAAGGGAGTATTCCTCGTATCCACCAGCAGCAGCTCGGTATCGGCGTCACCGATGATATCGGCGGCGGAGGGATTCTGTTCCTCCCACACCTTTCCGCTGTAGATCAGCTTCTGCGTGTCATCGTAATCAATGCCGCCCAGCTGCTCGGTCATGAGCTTGCCGAAAACAAGGTTGACAAAATCGATAACGCTTTTGCTGCTTCGGAAGTTTTTGTTGAGCAGGATATTACGCGGCTCGTCGGAATCGAGGTTTTCGGGGTATGGCACGGAGGATTTGAGATATCCGTAAAAAAGCTTCGGGTTTGCCAGTCGGAAGTTATAAATGGACTGCTTGATATCGCCCACTACGAACATGTTCTTTCCCTCGGTCTCAGAGGTGCCGCACGGAGAAAGCAGACGGAATATCATATCCTGCATATCGTTGGAATCCTGAAATTCGTCGATCAGGATAAGCTGAAATTCCTTGGAAAGCTCCTCGGCGATATCGGTCTTGACTATCCTGTCGCCCTCAAGTCTGCCCAGCAGCCGCAGAGCCAGAAGCTCGCCGTCGGAGAAGGACAGTCCGTTTTTCTCTGCTTTCAGCTTGTCAAATCTATCGTTGATATCGTCTATGAATTCGATAAGCAGGGACAGCTTTTCATAATGCTTGACGTAATCCGTTTTCAGCTCTTCGGCGGTGCAGGGATAGATATCCCTTGCCTTGCTCATGACAGCGCCTATCTTGTCGAAGGCGGAAGTTATCTCCGCTGCGGCGGATTGGTCGATTCCCGCTGCCTTGCAGACAGCCTTCACGCTGTTTCCCTTTGTTTTGAGGTCGGTGCGGAACAGGTCTCCGGAGATGTTCATGCACTCTGCCGCCCTGTTCCAATCCTCGGAGGAAAGCCCTGCGGTATCGTCCGAGAAGTCGGGCATGCAGCCTGAACACAGACCGCTGTACAGACGGATAAGGGTATCCGCAGAATTAGTGAAATGTTTTTTCGCCGTCACAGCCAGCTTAGACGGAAAGCTGTCATCATGGAGGATAACGCTCCAGTATGAGTATATCAGCTTGACGTTTTCAAGCAGCGCAGGGTCGTTCAGCACGGAAAAATAATTCTTGGCGTAAATGCTGCCGTAGTAGGTATCAAAGGGGTCGAAGCTGTCGGAATAGCCCTTTTTGTACTCTTCAAGAAAAGGCTCCACATATCTTTCCTTTGAAAAGGGAATGGACAGCAGAAAGCTTCGGAAGGGGATAAGCTCCCTGTACTTGTCGGATTTGTCATCGCTGTTGTTGGTATAGTAGTCGAAATAGGAGTATATCTCTGACATTCTGTCCGATTTTTCGGGGTCGGCAAACCATGCGTCGGCGGTCTCTTCAAGGGCGCGTATCAGGAGCAGCTTTTCCTCCTGGTCGTCGATTATCCTGAAATCGGAGGTGATGCCCAGCCTGTCGGCGTGACTGCGGATAAGATTGAAGCAGAATGAGCTGATAGTTGATATCTTAGCCGCGCCGAGATAGCTTTGCTGTCGGATAAGCCATGCTTTTTTTCTCACGCCGTACGGGTCGGAGCCGCATTCGGAGATAGCCTTTCCGATAGCCTTGTTGAGCTTGCGGACTATCTGCCCCGCCGCGTCGTTTGTAAATGTAACAACGATAAGGCGGTCTGCTCTCACGGCATTGTCGGGGTCGGAGAGGATACGGATAAGCTTTTCGATAAGAACGGTAGTCTTACCGCTTCCTGCGGCGGCTGAAACTATAATAAAGCTGCCGTCGGCTTTTATGGCGTATTCCTGTTCATCGGTAAAATGAGCGCTCATTTTGTATCTCCTTTCCTTATCATCTTGACAGCGTCCTTGTCTCCCGAGCGTGATCTCTTATAAGATTCGGGCGCAGGAACGCAGTTTTCGCATACGGAGCGGTAATCGCAGAAATTGCAGGGCTTAGCGGAGTTCAGCGGCTGAGCGGAAGCATTTCCGCTGCATATCTCCGAGCATATCTCCTTCAGTTTTCCCACAGTGAATTTCCTGATGTTCTCGTACTCGTCCTCGGTCAGAGCAAATTCGGGGTCGGGGAAGGGCTTCTTTCCCGATTTCTCGGTCAGGCTGTCTTCAATGCTTTGGCGGATATCGTCATTCCCGGGGGAGTATTCGTTAAAGCGGGTGAAGATGCCGTAGGCGTTCAGAAAAACGGCGGCAGTCTTTGTAAAAGCGCTGTCGGAAGACAGTGAAGAGCATTTCCCGATAAGCTCTTCGGCGGAAGCTTTGTACTCATTTCCGAGCTTCCCGCAGATGATACCGGAGTTATTTTCGCAGACTGCACTGCACACAGCCGCAGCGATATCGGTATCGGAGGTCTTGTCAATATCTGTGCAGAAATCGGCGATAAGCCTTCCGCACTGCGAAGAGGTCTTCATATCCGCCGCCAGAGAGGACAGATACTCCCTTGTTCTCGGGGTATTCAGAGTCTGAGGGATATATTTTCCCTCGGCGTTATATTCCATGGCGCGGATAGCGTTTGTGCTGCCTATGGTAATGCCGTTCATTTTCAGATGTTCGTCGATAGCTGCTTTGAGATGAGCTTCTGGGTCGCCGCTGAAGCGTCTGCCGTTCTTGTCCTTTTCGAATGAAGCGGCGGAGGACGGGGAGTACATCACTCCCGCAGGGGAGCTGTCCTTGTAGCGGCTGTCGGTGTCACAGTCGGTGACAGCGAAAAGATACAGCAGCATCTGCATGTTGATACCGTCCAGGATATCGCCGAATTTAAAGCTTTTCGAGCCTGTTTTGTAGTCGATAACGCGGATATAGCGGACATCCTCTCCGCTGCTTCTGTCGGTAAAGACATCTATCCTGTCCACTGAGCCCGAAAACAGGACGGGTATCATCTTCCCGTTTTCCGATGTGATATAGAGCTTCCAGGGCTTCATATCCTCCTGTTTGCCGAAGCTTCTGCCGATGGAGAACTCAAACTCCGCAGGCGAAAACTTTGAGTTTTCGGGAGAAAATTCCTCCTGCATATGAAGTAATATCTCCAACAGAACGTCCTCCTGTCTGCGGAAGGTGCTCAAAAAGGAGGGGGTAGTCTCAAAGCCCTTGTCGGCAAATTCCGACTTAAAATACTGTTCCATGTGGAAATGTATGCGGTCCTTAAGGGCTTTTTTCGGGATCGAGGAGAAATGCTCGTTGAAGGAGACCTGCTTTTTCTCCGCTTCTGCGAGTATCTCCGCAAGGAAGCTGCTTAGAACATAATGAACGGTATTTCCGCGGATATTGGAGGAATACTCATACTTTTTGATGTTCTGCAAATTAAGTCCCTTCTTGCAGAAGAACATAAACGGACATTTTGCATAGTCCTCGATACGGCTGGCGGAGACGTTGAGTGCGCCGTTCTTTCCCGTGTAGACTGCCATGGCGGCGTCTTCGGATATCCTGTGCTTAAGGAGATTCCCCGAGTAGATATTCCTGCTGTACCTTTCGGCTGCAAGCATGATATCGCTCACCTCGCTGCCGTAGACCGCAGCTGCTGCAGCCGCCTTTTCGGGAGAAAGCTCTCCCGCCTTGCCGAGGGTCCTCACATATTCCGAATACGCAGACTTGGGAGTGGTAATGAAGCATTCCGCGCCCAGCTCGGATATCAGGGTGGGCTTGATGCCGGTCATAGCGATAATAGAGTCGGTAAGGGGAGAGGTATACCGCGGCTTTCCCGCAGCGTCGGACAGGGAATAGGTGATGAAAAGCTCTTCCGAGGGCGCAGATACAGCGCTGACTGCGATGAAATTCTCCTCTGCGGTCATTCTGAAAAGGCGCTCGTTGAATTTGATATTGAGGGATCTTTCCAGTATTTCAAGCTCTTTTTCGGAGAAGATACCGCTTTCGGTGACCTTGTAGGGGAAATATCCGCTGACTGCGCTCATGATGTACACCACCTTTGGGGAGTCAAGCCTTGCGCGGTCGGCGGAGGCAGCAGTTACGCAGTTTATGGCATGAGCAGGGGAGTACAGCTTCACATCGGAAGCGATGATTCCGAAAAGCTCACGGTATTCCTTTAGAGTGAAGCAGTCGGAGGACTCTGTAAGCGCCGTTTCGGACAGCGACTGCATGGTCCTGATAAGTGCGTTTCTGATGCGGACAGCTTCCCGTCCCTCTGCGGAGGATTCGTCCGCATTCTCGGCGGACTTGTCGGCAGAGCCGAACATATTCAGCGTATCGCACAGCTTTTCGGTGATATCCTTAAGGGTCCCGCTTTTGCCGCAGGAGTCCCTGAACCTCATCAGCGGGATAAGCACCGCCGCCTTGATAATGCCGATGCGTGCGGCTTCGACAGCGCTGTCGTCGGCGAGGTCATCGAACATCTTACGCAGCTCATCGTCCTGACCGTTATCGAAGCTTACCAGCTTTTCGTACATGCCGTCGTATTGTGAATATTTTTCGATGATATCACCGGAGCTTTCCTTGACAATGCCGTGTTCGGTGCAGTAGTTTTCCAGCTCGCTGATATGGAGCTCGTCCACGGGAGTAAAGCCTGTTTTCAGGAAACGGAGCAGCATTTCGGTGGTAGGATTTGCAGAGGAAGCGATCTCGAGAAGAGTCATCACGAAAATGACAAGAGGCGTTGACGCGGCAGAACAGGGTGAATCTATAAAATAGGGGATATCATATCTGCGGAAGCTGTCCTCCAGAATGGGACCGATATCCTCGAAATCACGGGAGAGCACAGCGATATCGCTGTACTTGTATCTGCCCGTGCGCACCTGTCTGCTTATCTCGGAGCAGACATAATCGGCTTCGGAATAGCTGTCGGGAGCCTCGGCGATATGGAGATGCTCCGCACTGAAAACCTTAGGTTCCTCGTCCCGCAGAATAGAACGTCCCAGCGTCCGAAGGTCGGGAGAAGAGGAAAAGCGGTCGGTCTCCGAATCTATCCTTATAATTTCGGGGGAGTCGTCGCCGATAATATCCGCCATGGTCTCGTTGACGGTGGAAAAAACGGGGGAGGAATTGGGCTTGTCATAGGGAGTGGGCAGACAGACGGTAAGGCTGCCCTGAGCCTTCATGATATCCATAAGGCGGAGCTGGTCGGCGGTAAAGCTTTTAAAGCCGTCGATGTAGATGTGCATACCCTTGAAAAATCCCGTTTCTGCTGCCTTTTTGGCAATTTCCTCGCCGTCGGAGAGAGAGCTTTTGTAGCCGCACTCGGTCAGCCGCATATCATATGCCTCGCAGATAGCGGAAATATCGGAAAGCTTGTCGGACAGTCCGCGGTCGGATATTTTTTCAGCGGACAGCTCCTTTGAGGTGATTCCGTTCATTTCCAGTTCGCGGACGATCTTGAGACAAGCGGAGGTAAATGCAGGATTTTTTATCTGACCCGAAAAGTGTTTCAGCTCTGCGTTTGCCAGTTCACGGCGGACGGTGTACATAATGGCGGCTCTTTCGGTCTCGTTAGGGATCCTTCCGCCGACGCCGCGGTTTTTCTTAAGAATGCTTTTTCTGATACGGGTAAAGGTCTCAACGTGTATCCTGTTATACAGTGAGATACCCAGTGCATTATAGAGCTTGTGTTCGGCAGACGAGGAAAACTGTTCGGGCACGATAAGAACAGCAGCAATGCCATTTTGGGCGTCTCTGCGTATCATTTCGGTCATGCGGTAAGTTTTCCCGCAGCCTATCTCTCCGATAATGAATTTCAGTGAAGACATCATTTGCTCCTCCGATAAAAGTAAGTGATTTCTTGTTCTGCAATGAAAACCGCCCCGCATAAAACAGCGGGGCGGGAGAATTATTAAGTAAATGGTCAGCCCATAGCCTTGATCTGCTGATCGACTTCGTCAACAAGCATTGCAATAACAGCCGATATCTCATCTCTGTTAGTTGCCCATTCAGTACCGTGGAAGGGAGCTCTCAGACCAACTCCTGCGCCGCCGTCCGTTGTAAGGCTTGCGACATCGGTGGAAACGCCCGTAGCAAGGTCAACAACAGGATACTGCCTAGCAGCTTCGTTGATCTCCTTATTTATCTGGATAAGTTCATCGCTCCAATGAGCGTCATCTCTCAGCTTCTGGTCGGAGATGGCGATAGCCTCCTCGTCGACGCTTGCAAGAATGCTGCATTCTGCAAAACGAGCAACACCGTCAGGATTTGACGCGCCCTTGCAAAGGCACCAGCCCTCCAGTGTAGCAGCCATATAGTTAGGCGAACCTGCAGGAGAGGGGACGGGAACGATACCAAGATCTTCGGGGTCAATTTTTGTAGTCCATGTTGCGGGATCGGTAGTGATAGCCCATGAGCCTATAATATAGAACAGTTCCTTACCCTCGCCCATAAACTGAGGCTGTTCAGCCCAGTCAAAGAGAGCGAGATCAAACATAAGACCGTTGTTATAGAGGTCATAACCGAAGTTCATGGCCTTTTCGAGAGTCTCGTTTGTGATATTGGAGGTAAGAGTACCATCAACAGCCTCGATAGCGGGAACACCCGCGGAAAGATAGAGAGCCTTTTCATTCCAATAGCCGTCCAGACCGTAGCAGTCGTTATCGGGATCCACAAAAGCCATCAGAGAAGCCTTAAAGGTATCCCAGTTCCACTCACCGTTTTTCCACTGCTCGTAAGGGTCCTCAAGACCGTTTTCTTCAATGGTCTTCTTGCTGTATATAACTATCTGTTCAGCAGAAACATTGGTAACAAATTCATAGTGTTTGCCTGCAAAGTTGTATATCTCCATTGCAGCAGCATTAGTCTGCCAGAGGTCGCTGCTAAGGTCGATATAATCGTCAACAGGCTGGAACATTCCTGAAACGACGCCCTTGGGGAGTGCGGCAGTATCGCAGGGGAAGAAGTCTATTCCCTCGCCGCCGAGGATATACGTAGACAGATCGTTGTAACGAGTATCCCAAGTAGTGGGGTACCATTCAACATTTCCCTCATATTTTGATTTGAAGAGGTTAAGAGCGACGGATTCACTCTGACCGCTTGTAGAAGGATTGATATCATAGTGTGCAAGCCACTTGATAGTCTTGTTTTCCAGTTCCTGATCGATAAGCTTATCCGAAACAGAATCAAGGGTATTCTGATCTTCCTCGTTAAGAGTCGCGGTATTAATAGCAACGGTAGCGGCAGTCGTTGTAGTGGTTTCGACGGTAGTCTCTTCGGGTGCGGCTTCCTCACCGCATGCCGTCATGCCGACTGCCATGGACACTGCCATAATACCCGCCATGATTCTTTTCATATCTTTCATATTTCTCTCACCGTTTATTTACTTGTTATATATATGAGCGAAATATCAGCCAAGATCCTTGATCTGCTGGTCAGCTTCATCAACGAGCATGGAAACAACGGAAGAGATCTCATCTCTGTTAGTTGCCCAGTCAACACCGTGGAATGCGCCTCTCAGACCAACGTTGTCGCCTCCGTCGGTTGTAAGGCTTGCAACGTCTGTGGAAACACCGGTAGCAAGGTCAACAACAGGATACTGTCTTGCGATATCGTTGATCTCCTTGTTGATCTGGATAAGCTCATCGCTCCAGTGAGCGTCGTCTCTGAGCTTCTGATCGCCGATAGCGATAGCAGCTTCGTCCTTATTTGCAAGGATAGTACATTCAGCGAAACGAGCAACACCATCGGGGTTGGAAGCACCCTTGCAGAGGCACCAGCCGTCAAGTGTAGCTGCCTGATAGTTGGGAGAGCCTGCGGGAGAAGGAACGGGAACGAGACCCAGGTCAGCAGGATCGATCTTGGTTGTCCATGTTGCAGGGTCTGTATTAACAGCCCATGCACCGCAGATGTAGAAGAGCTCCTTGCCCTCGCCCATGAACTGAGGCTGCTCAGCCCAGTCAAATATCTCACGGTTAATGATAAGATTGTTATTGTAAAGGTCGTAACCGAAGTTCATAGCCTTTTCAAGGTCTTCGTTCATAAGGTTGCAGGTAAGAGTACCGTCAACAGAAGAAACTGCGGGAACGCCTGCGGAAAGGTAGAGAGCCTTTTCAGCCCAGAAGCCGTCCAGACCGTAGCAGTCGTTATCGGGATCGACATACTGCATAAGGGACTCCTTGAAGGTATCCCAGTTCCATTCGCCTGCCTTCCACTGCTCGTAGGGATCCTCCAGACCGTTTTCTTCGATAGTCTTTTTGTTGTAGATAACTACCTGTTCAGCGGTAACGTTGGTAACGAACTCATAGTGCTTGCCTGCGAAGTTGTAGATCTCCATAGCAGAAGCATACTCCTTCCAGAGATCGCTGCTCATGTCGATATAATCATCAACAGGCTGGAACATTCCGGAGATAACGCCCTTAGGAAGAGCAGCTGTATCGCAGGGGAAGAAGTCGATTCCCTCGCCGCCGAGGATATATGTAGAAAGGTCGTTGTAACGAGTTTCCCATGTGGTAGGATACCATTCGATATTACCTTCATACTTTGATTTGAAGAGGTTAAGAGCAACAGACTCGCTCTGACCGCTTGTAGAGGGGTTAAGGTCATAGTGTGCGATCCACTTTATGGTCTTGTTTTCAAGCTCAACGTCAATAAGCTGTTCAGCTACCTGATCGAGAGTAGCCTGATCGTCGTCGTTAAGAGTTGCGGTATTGATAGCAACGGTTGCGGTAGTAGTTGTAGTAACTTCTGCTGTAGTTTCGTCTGCAGCTTCGTCGGTGCCGCCGCAGGCTGTCATGCCGACAACCATTGACATAGCCATTACGCCTGCCAGTATCTTCTTCATATCTTTCATTTTAAAATGATCACCCTTTCCGAGCGCAGATAAAAAGCGCTCACAATTACCCTTAAGGTATTTTGACAAAAGTACGTGCCGGTCGAGACCTGCCGCCTATAAATTTATCAAATAAATTATATCATTTTTACAAGTTTATGTCAACAATCTGCATATCGCCTTTATGTAAATCTTTTTCAAGGAATTTTGTTATATTTGTACAAAAAAATTGTGCTAATCTCTCTCGTGTTGAGTATTGCTATAATTTGTAAGAGATTATTAACAAAAACGGGGAACTGCCCGAATGCAGTCCCCCGAAAGGATAGCCGTTATGTAATTACTCGGCGGAATAATCTCCGCTCTTAAGAGTATCGTTGAATTCTTCGATCATTATGTCAACTGCGCCCACGAGAGAATCTCTGATTGATGCCCAGTCGATGCCGTAGAAGGAAGCGCGTATGCCTGTTTCGCCGCTGTCGAGGATATTATACATATCTGTGGGGCAGCCTGTGTGCAGGTCATATACGGGATGCTCTGCGGTCAGCTCGTTGATGGTCTCGCGCATTTCTATCATTTCCTCGGTCCAGCCGTAGGTGTTGAGATAGTTTTCGCGGGTGATCTCCTTGGTACCCTCGTCCTTGTTTGCTGCGAGGATGCACTCCATGAATCTTGCCACGCCCTCGGGATTCTGCGCGCCCTTGCAGAGCATATAAGCGTCAAGACCTGCGGGGAGGTAGTAGTTGTCAGCCTCGGGGTCCTTTGGCATGGGAACGAACATTACGTCCTCGGGATCGCCGAAGGTAGGAGTCCATACCTCGGGAGCGCCCTCGAGGGTGTAGAGTCCGCATATGTAGAAGAGCTCCTTGCCCTCGCCGATGTATTCGATGTGAGTCTGCCAGTTGAACAGATTCTTGTCGAGAACAAGACCGTTAGTATTCAGATCGCGCATGAAGTTCATTACGCGTTCGAGGTTTGCGTCGTAGAGATTGTGAACGAGAACGCCGTCTCTTATCTCAACGGAGGGAACGCCGCTGGTGAGCATAAGGGGCATTTCGTTGAACCAGCCGTCCAGACCGTACTGACCTGCGTCGTTGTCAACATATGCGAGGAGCATATCCTTGAAAGCGTTCCAGTCCCACTTGCCCTCTTCGAAAAGCTCGGCAGGGTCGTCGAAGCCGTTTTCGCTGATAGTCTGGCGGTTGTAGATAACAACAGCGCCTGCGGTTGCCTGAGTTGCGATAAGGTAGTGATTTCCGTTAAGGTAGAACATATCGTTAACGTCCTTAAGGTCCTTCCATAGGTCGGAGTCGTAGTCGATGTAGTCGTCAACGGGCTGGAACATTCCGTTGGTAACGCCCTTGGGGAAGGAGTCCAGGTCGCCGCCCGCGATAAAGTCAACGCCCTCGCCGCCGAGGATCATGGTAGACAGATCGTCGAAGCGCTTAGCCCATGTAGTGGGGATATATTCTATCTCGCCGCCGTACTTGGTCTCAAAGAGCTCCAGAGAAAGAGCCTTTTTGTTGCCCGAGGAGGTAGCGTGGAAGGGGTCGTAGAAGGAGAACCATTTAATGGTCTTGTTTTCAAGCTCCACATCGGGGAGAAGCTCGGTAACATCATTGATGGTATTCTGATCCTCTTCGCTTAAGGGCTCGGTGTTGATAGCAACGGTAGCGGCGGTGGTAGTGGTCTCGGTGGCAGATTCCTCCGTATCGGAGCCCGAGCTTCCGCATGCGGCGAGAGAGCCTGTCAAAGCAAGAGCGGTCACAGCCGAGAGTATCCTTTTAAGCTTTTTCATATCGATCTGTCCTTTCATATTTCATATGGAAAACGTTTTCAATTTTCCACAGATTACTTCAATAAAAATATTATACCTTATTTTTCATATCCTGTCAATATAACTTTACACGGTTTTGCCGAGGATTTATACTGCATTTTGCACAAAAAAACACCGCAGCCGACCGACTGCGGTGAAAGTATTAAAAGCAATATGTTATGTCTACTGCACCGTACCGTACAGCGTCAGATCCCCGTAGATTCGCGAATCTACGTCGAACACATTGTCATCCTCCTTCTTCCACACAATGGTCTGACCGTCAGGAACAGTAACTCCTTCAAACTTACTTCCGTTTAAATATCCGGCAGGAATAGTATCGTTTTCATATACTTTTGCACTGCCGACCTCAATACCGTTCACGATAAATGTTACGGTATAAAAACGCCGGTATAGTGCTTGAAATTTATAGTTTCCGCCGTAGTCGTCCATTCTCATATTTTGAGTCAAAGTAACAGTTTGACCCGGCTTATATTTCGGCTCATCGCTATAGCTAAAATTGGTGGTCGAATCGGTTGGCTGATTGTATTCGGCTTCCACCTTATAGTCAGGATAGGAATATCCGCCCGAGGTGACGCTTCCCCAGCCGACAAACTCGTAGCCCTCCATATCTGCTGCAGTATTGGGGAGGGTCACGGATTCACCAACCTTTGCAAGATAGTGATCCACTACTCCGTCTGCGTCGGTTATCATTACTTCAAGCACGCTGTCATAATCCGCATAAGAAACAGAAATCGTTGTTTCTCCGGTAATAGCGTCCGCAGGCTGCGTCCAGTTGTATAGATAATACTTTTTGCCGCCGTTCTCAAGCACTATGGGCAGAGTTGGCGTCGGAGGGACAGAACCGTATTCCACGGTCTGATGTGTTATCTCATATGATGAATCCGCGCTCAGCACATAGCTTACGGTATAGCTTAATGCGGAGTATTCCGCAGTAATGGTCATATTCGAGGTGATCGGTGTATCAGCGCTGAATTCCTCGCCGTTATACATCCACTTTCCCGAATGTCCGTCGATGGAGGGAACATTAGGCATATCAGATAAGGTGCTTCCTTCCACGACTTCCTCATGATAAACCTCGCCGTCATTGCCGATAAACGATACTGTATACGTCGGCGTTGCAATAACAGGGGCAGAAGGCGTAGTTGTAGGTCCGTTTCCGTATTGAGGAGCGGTAGTAACTGTCGGTCTGTATCCCGAAATCGGAGCAGCTGTTGTAGTCGCCGATTCGGTATCGGGAGCCGCAGTTGTTGTAGTTGTTGTTTCGGTCTCGCTCTCTGTCTGAGGAACGGTGGTGGTAATTTCCGTCTCGGTCTCAGTCTCGGGAGCTGTCGTTGTTGTAACCGTCTCGTCCTTGGGTGAGGTGACGGTAGTTGAAGTTGTTTCTTCGGTGGTTTCAGCCGCTTCGGGTTCGGCAGTCGTTACCGCAGCTTCCTCAGCCGCGGGAACAGTGGTGGTCATTGACGTTTCCTCCGCATAGGTGGGAACTGTTGTAGTAATAACTGCGTCCGCTTCCACTGCCGCGGGGGCTGTAGTCGTCGTTGTTATCTCTTCCTCCGTAACGGGAGCGGAAGTTGTCGCGGAAGTCTCCTCCTCCGATTCGGGAAGAGACGGTGCTGCAGCTTCTCCTTTAAGCTTGCTGATGATGAAGTCGCTGAGTACCAGAGTGCCGTCTTCGCTGGAGCGCAGAGCATATTCCTTGACTGCGGCTGCGATATAGTCGTATACGATATCATTTACAGGGTCTTCGGGCTTGATAACATTGATGAAAACGCCCTCTTCGGTCTCATATACAAAGTATGAGGTACCGTCCACCTCGGCAGGATTGCCTGTTTCGGAGTTGGGCTCCGTTTTGATGATGATACCCTTGCCCTCGGACACCATTGCGGTTTCATCTGTGGGATTGCCGTCAGCGTCAAGAAGTATGACCTGTACTTTGCCGTGGAAGGTATTTGTCCTGATAATGTAGCTTCCGTCCTCGTCCTGCTCGACGGAAACCATAAAGCTTGTGCCTCTGACCGCCATGGTCGCCTTGGGAGTTGATACCTCGTAGCTGGAATTTGCGGAAAGGGAAGTAGTCAGCTCGTTGAGGATAGTGCCCTGTTTCAGCAGGATAGATGTGCGGCTGTCGTTGGGGGTGCCTTCGGCAATAAGCTCAAGCACCGTGCCGCTGTCAAGGAGGACATATTTGTCGCCGTCCAGAGAAAGGCGCAGTGTACTGTCCTCGCCGACGGTAAGGGTATCGCCGCTTTCCAGGTTCATGCCCACATATGCGTCGATGTCTCCTGCGCCCTCGCGGGAGATAACGGCAGAGCCTGTCAGCTCAAACACCTTAAGTACGCGGTATGCATCCGTACCGCCGGAGGTCAGCACCACCGCCGCGGTAATACCTCCTGCCACAGCTATCACTGTGCATGCGATGATAATTTTTACTTTCAGTGACAATGCCGCTATGGCTGATTTGATACTCATAAGATCAACACCTTTCAGTTTACATTTCCCTATAAAAAAGGGAGCATGCGGACGTGCCGCATAATAAGGATAACCTACAAATGCAGCCCGACCGCCATACTCCCATTATATCCGAAGCTTAGGCTCGTGCTTTGCGCCGCCGATTTTCATCGGGTTTGCCTTTTTACTTGTTATGATGATTATAACACACATTATGAAAAAAATCAATAGTTTCTAAAAGTTTTTATAAAAAATCGCCATTATTCATAAATATTTACAGTCCGATAAAGGCAATAATCACAATGTCAATTCACTTTGTTAAAGCACAAAAAGCACCTTCCGCGCCGTGAACTGCATCGCAAATAAATATAAGAAGCTATTTTACAGCCGTCACGGAATATGCCGTGTGCCGTGTGCAAAGTCTCCGACTATAAGATGATTTTGTTCATAGCCTTTTTTCTCACCTTGACCCTGTACATCTCCTCATCGGCAAAGGCGGCTATCTTTTCGATAGACTCGGTCTCGGAAGCCCTCATGCGGTAATATCCGCAGCTGCAGCCTACCTTGTAGGGGAGACCGCTCGAAGCGTTATAATCGGACAGTGTACGGTCTATCTGTTCAATGACGGCTTTTATCTCATATTCGCTGCAGCTGTTTATCACCGAGCAGAATTCGTCACCGCCCGTTCTCACGCAGACAGTTCTGTCGGGCATAGCATTTGATATGGCACGTGCAGTCTGAACGATAGCATTATCTCCCGCCTCGTGACCGTAGAGGTCGTTGATAGGCTTGAGATTGTCGATATCCGAACATACTACGGTAATGCAGGAATCCGCCTTTTTGGCGCTGTCCAGCAGTTCCATTCCGTATTTGGACATACCGCGCCTGTTGAACAATCCCGTAAGCGGGTCGCGGACGTAAAGATTTTCAAGCTGTTCAACGACAAGCTCCAGCTTTTTGTTCATGTAGAAGCTGCCTGTGTTGTTCGAAAGCATCATCAGCCATGTGCTGAAATGCTCTCCGTAGCCGCGAAATCCCGACGGCTCGTAAGCAAGGTAGCCTAAGAAATTATCCTTGAAATACATGGGTGAAAAGGCGAATACCACAGCCTTGTCACCGTTCAGTATATCCTCGGGGATAAGCTCTGACGCGGGGAATTGTTTGCCCACAGGCACGCTGCTGCCATAGCTGAACTTGTTCACCATGGTATCGGAAATGCCGCGGAAGGCGGAGATGATATCCTCCTTGTCCAGCTCTGCGGTCTCACGCTCGATGTTGGAGCAGATGCAAATAAACAGCCTTTTCAGCTTGAAAAACTCCGCGCTTCGCTTTGCATTTGCGAACAGCTCCGTTGAGGTCTTTACAGCTGCAAAGTCGGTGTTCATGGCGTGAATGTATGTGCGGAATTCCAGAGAAACGCTTTCCGCGCCGTATTTTTCGCTCAGATAATCAAATTTTCGTTTTTCTTCCTTAGGAACGCAGCCGCAGGACTGCATGATAACAAGCTCGGAATCCACCTCGGAGGTTTCCTCGGTCTCTTTTCCGTCAAGGATATCGGTGATAATCTCAGCAGCCTTGTAACCTGCCGAACGGAAGCCTCTTCGCACAGATGTGAGAGTAGGGGAGTAGTTCTCGCAGTCATCTAAACCGTCAAAGCCCGTAACGACGATATCCTCGGGTATCCTGAAGCCATGCTCCCGAAGGCAGTCCATGCAGAAGATAGCCATCGTGTCGCTGGCGCAGACGATAGCCTGAGGTATATCGCCCGAACTGATAAAATTCTCGGTGCATTCCGTCGCCTTTTTCCAGAATTCGCCGTAAGCTATCCGTTTTTCCTCAATTGGGATGTTATGCTCTCCGAGGACCTTTTTGTATGCAGCGAGCCGCTCCTCGGTCTGAAGATTCCCGGGGAAACCGCCTATAAAGTTTATCTTAGTAAGTCCGTGCTCCTCCACCAGATGACGGACAACGAATTCCATAGCCTTCTTATCGCTGAGGATAACATTTCTGAAAAGCTTATGAGTGGGATCGTTGACGTTGACAACGGGGATATTCTTTTCGGCAGCCTTGGCGGATATGTCGAATATGACCTGTTCCTCGATAATGGACTCGCCCAGAATGATTATCCCGTCGATAATTTCGTAATTGATAAGATTGAATATCTCGGATTCCCCTCTGATAACGCTGTCGGGCAATACTCTGTCGGAATTGAGCTCGGGACGGCGTATCAGAGTGGCAAAGATAAGGAGATTCATATCAAGCTCTCCGCATTTTTCCGCTATTCCGCTGACGACTCTGCTCTCGTAATCCCAGTTGTACCCGGTAACGCATACCGCTATATTTCTGCGTCTCATAATTCCGCCTCCCGTTCAGTATCGGAAAACAGCCCCTCTGCGCTGCCTTCCGTTTGCCTGCCATGCCTGATTTATTTCCATAATTATAGCATATGCTGTCGAAAAATGCAATACCTTTGAGTTACTTTTTTCATTCTTTGCCGAATTTAAAAACGGCGTACATACCGCCTTTCGGGCAGAAATGTACGCCTGTGTATACTTGTCGGCTCACAGCCTGAATATGTTCACATACTGGGAAAGCTCGTCGGCAATGCGCTTAAGCTCTGCGGCATAGCGTCCTATCTCGGAGAAGCCCGAGGACATTTCCGCAGCTTCGCCGCTGGTTCTGTTGGAAAGCTCCGCGGTGCTTCCTGCGATGACCGTAAGGTCGTCCACCATTTTCACGATATCCGAACGGACATTATCCAGCTGTCCTGTATGCTTTTCGATTATCCTGATACTGTCCGCGGAGGAGCGTATCCCTTCGATGACCTTGTTTACGGCAGCAGCGGTATTTTCTATGCTTGTGCTCTGGTCGGTGATTATCTGTCTGGTCTCGTTCATTGTCTTCATGGTAAGGGAGGAATCCGCAGTAAGACGTTCCACCAGCTCCTGTATCTGTTTTCCGCATCTGGTGGATTCCACAGCAAGGTTTCTCACCTGAGAAGCTACCACAGCAAAGCCCCGTCCGTATTCGCCTGCTCTTGCAGCCTCGATGTTGGCGTTAATGCTGAGTATGGAGGTCTCCTCGGCAATATCCGACACCATTTTTGCGGCTTCGCTTATCTCGCTGACAGAGCTGTCCGTCTGAGCGGTGCTTTTTCCGATTATGTCGATAGCGTCCCTTACCCTGCCGTTAACGTCAAGGAGATTCTTAAGATTTACCGCAGCGGTATCGCTGTTTCTCAGCATGCTTTCGGAGTTTTCGTTCAGTGCGGCTATCTCGTCGGAGGTAGTGCTGATAACGCTGCTCATTATCGAAACGCTGCTGCCTGCGCTGTTCATATCCTCAGCCTGCTTGTTGGCGCCCGAGGTCATATCGGAGATCGCAGACTCAAAGCTGCCCAGAGTATTCATAGTACGTCCCGCCATGCTGTTGAGTATCTCAGACGCCTGTATCAGAGAATCCGAGTTGCTCTTAAGACGGGAGATGATATCGGTCAGGGAGTTTTTCAGCTCCTCTACTGCTCTTGCGAGCTCGCCCGCTTCATCTCTGCGGCGGATTACCCGCTGCGGTATAGCAGCCGAAAGATTGCCCGAAGCCAGCTCCTTAAGCACATTAACGCCCTTGTTTATAGCGCCCGTCACCGACATGGCAACGAACACTGCCAGCAGCATTCCCGCCGCAGCTATAACGAACACGATAACAAGTATCTTGCTGATAAGACTGTTAATGCTTCTGTCGACGGACTCCTTTATCTGACCCGCAAATACCATGCCTATGGGAGAAGCTCCGCTGTCCTGATATACGGGGATATAGTAGCCGTAATAGATGGTCCCGTCGATGTAAACGGAGCTGCTGAAGTATTCGTTTCCGCCCTCGAGCACCTCGGAGACTATCTTGTCGCCTGCGGGGGAGTCAAGGAGCCTTCTGCCGTCAGCGTCCTTTGCGGAGGTCATCACTCTGTCCGCGCCGTAGAAGAAGGTGACAACGGTGCCGTCGTCCCCTGCGATATTGTCGATGAGATTGTCGGAGAGGGAGATATTATAGCCGCCCTTCCATACGTCGCCGTTTTTGGCAAGATAGTATTCGCCCGAGTTGGTCTCATAGGCGGCGAGAGTACAGGTAGCGGTATTTCTCATGGCATTTTTAGCCTGATCGAGCACAGAGCTGCGGAAGGTGGTCTCGGCAAGATAGTAGATCATTCCGCCCAGCACGAGAATGGGAAGAACAGCTCCGCAGAGGAATTTAACAAGTATGCTTACTTTCATATATTCTGTTCCTCCTTTATTCGAGCACGGTCACGGTCTTGAAGTACCAGTTTATGCCGCCTGTTATCTCGGAGTCGCTGAGAGTAGAGCCTGCTTCGCCCACGGTATCGCCCGTGTTGGTCTCGATAACGCCGTCAAAAACGTTGAAGCTGCCGCTCAGCATCTGCTGTGTGGCTTCGGCTATTTTTTCGTCACATTCGGGGTTGCAGAATTCCGATGTATCGGTTATGCCCACAAGTCCCTCGGCAAGACCGCCGTAGTAGTTCTCGCCGTTCCATGTGCCGTTGATCACGCTCTGAACAGCCTCGGTATAGTAAGCGCTCCAGGTCCAGATAACGCTGCACAGCACCGAATCGGGAGCCTCCTTGCTCATATCGGAGTTGTAGCCGATAGAGTATGCGCCTCTGCTTTCGGCATTTATGGCAGGAAACGCCGTATCGGCGTGCTGAGTGATAACGTCGCAGCCCGCGTCCAGCAGGTCGAAGGCATACTGCGATTCAAGGTCGGGGTCATACCAGCTGTTTGTGACCTTGACATATATCTCCGCATCGGGATTAACGGAATAAACTCCCAGTGCAAATGCATCAATGCCGCCCGTCACCTCGGAGCTTTCGGTGCCCATTGCGGCAACATAGCCTATCTTGTCCGATTCGGTGTTAAGACCTGCGACTATGCCGCTTAAATATCTTGCCTGATATATCCTTCCGAAATAGTTGGTGAAATTCTTACCGTTGGAAAGGTAACCCGTTCCGTGGGAGAAGTAAACGTCGGGATATTTTTCCGCACATGCGGCGGTAGTTTCCATGTAGCCCCAGCTTGTGGTGAAGATGATATTGCAGCCCTCCGCCACCAGCTTTTCTATCGCCTGTTCGGTAGCGGCAGCATCCGCATCGTCAACTATTTCGCGGTGTATCTGACTGTCGGACAGCCCGAGATTCTTCTGCATTCCCTGAATGCCCAGATCGTGGGTATAGGAATAGCCGCTGCCCTCGGCGGGGTCGGATATGTACAGCACGCCTATGTTAACGTTTTCTTTGGGTATTCCCGCATTCGACTCCGCAGCGCCGTCATCCTGTCCTTCGGAGTAAGGGGAGGTATTCACAACATAGTCGTCGTAGCTGTCGGGCTCTGCGTCCCCGCCGCAGCCGCTCAATAATGAAGCAGATACTGCTAAGCAGAGCGCAAGTGCAGACATCCTTTTTTGGTTCATCGGATCACGTCCTTAAAAATAATATAGTATATCTGCCGTGAGAGCCACGGCACTGTGTATAGATCTTGATGCTGATGTAAAGTGTGCAGATCATTGATTGAATGACAGTGAATAAAACATAAGACATGCTACAGCAATAATAGCATATTTCGACAATTTTGTCAATAGTTTGTTCAAATCGTCCGACTTTTTTCGTGAGCTGACGGTCGGTCAGAATGTGAAGCGCCTGCCGAAAAGCCAATAAAGGCGCTTCGGCAGGCGCTTTGCGTTCTACAGCATTTTTTTGCGTTTGAATATGATAATGCATATTATCACCACTGCGATACTAAGCAGGATTATCCGCGGATATCCGTTTTCAAGCTCGGGCATATTTTCGAAATTCATTCCGTACCAGCCCGTTATCAGGGTGAGCGGGAAAAATATGGTGGATATGGCAGTCAGAAAAGCCATATTGCTGTTCTGCTCTGCGTCAACGCGTGACTGATAAGAGTCCCGCACCTGCTGTGCGTATTCGAGAAGATATGATGTTCGGTCCATGAGCCTGTCTGCACGGTCGAATATGGTCCCGAAATATTTTCTTTGCTTCTTGTCGAACAGCTTGTTTTCGTCCTGTTCAAGCTCCTTGCCCATATCACAAAGCTCGTCGTAGTAGCTCCGCAGCACGAGAAGCTCTTTCCTTATCGGATTAATCCTTTCAAAAAAGCCGTCGGTCTTCCCGTCGGAGATATCCTCTTCAAGCTGCATTATCTTCTGTTCATGCTGGATAAGAAGCTCGGTGTCCCGCTGCATAAGCTGCGTGAAGTAGCAGCACACCACCCGCTGTACGGTCAGCCGCTGATTTGCATTCCCGTTTTGTATCCGACGGAAAATATTCCTTGAAAAATTGTAATCATCAACGATAACGATCCGGTGACGGCTTATAAACAGCATTATCCTGTATCTGCTGCAGGGGATATCCGGCAGCTTCGGGATACAGAGCGTTCCCAAAAGAAAATCGCTCTGGGTCTCTATCTTGGAAAACGCGATGCTGTCGGTGGAGAGCTCGCCCTCATAATCAATACCTGCAAGTCTCAGCGCCCCTGCCGCCTCCGCAGATGAGGTCAGTATCACAGCGGAGCAGTACTCCGTTTCAAGCTGTTCGGGCTCTGTCTGTACGAGACTGTCCGCTAATCTGTATATTATCATTTGTTTACCTTATCAGCCTCAGCCGCCCATTATTTCAACGAGCTTGTTTTTGAGATCGTCCTCTATCCGAACGAGAGTCTTTTCTGCTTCTTCGCGCTTCTGTCTGCCCTCGTTCTGGATCTGTATAGTTTCCTCAATGGTGTCGATGAGATTTTTGTTGACCTTTTGCAGAGTTTCGACATCGACAATGCCGCGGTTGGATTCCTTGAGGACGCGGTCGTTGTTCTGGATAAGCCTTATCTGGGGAGCGGTCCGGATAGCTATGGTGCGGCTAAGTTCAAGATCGTATATCTTCTTTTCGAATCTGTCCACTTCGTCCTCAAAATCGCGGACAAGCTGAGCGTCCATCGGGTCGCCGCTTGCCTGAGCCTCTGCACGCAGCTTGGGGACGGTCTCGTTCCTTATCTCTTCTATCTGCTCCTTGCCCGCCTGAATGTATAATCCCAGCTCACGGAAGCAGTCCAGGTTCTGCTTGTACATTATATCAAAAACGCTGATATCCTTGAGCATATCCATTCTTGCCTTATCCTCGGGTGTGAGATCGAGCTGTGTATTTACCTCCTGCGCCGAAAGGGAGGTGTTTTCCTCCACGGCAATATTTTTTGATTTGGACAGAGCCGCTAAGCTTATCTCCGACATTATTGTTCCTCCAGTTCTTCCATAATTTTTTTCATTACCCTGTAATCGGGCATGTTTATGACAGCGTTCAGCTCGGGAGCGATGCCGTTCACGGTCACTCCGCCCTCCGAGGAGATATCGCAGCCGCTTGTGCGGAAGCCGTGCTTTTCCCATGCCAGCTGCTGAATTTTTTCGTCGCAGAGAGCTGCTGCTCCCTGTTTGCCCGTTTCGTCGAGAGCTATGTAGATATGAGTGGACCATACAGTAGGCGTGGGATAGATGATGACTATATCGTCCGCCGGTTTTTCGTACTGGGAAGGATTCTCCGCGGCGTATTCGAGAAGCTGATTTTCATAGCCTGCAATGATAGGCTTAGCGCCGATTCCCGTGCGGATAAACTGATTGAACAGGTCGGAGGACGAAGTCTCCATATACCCGAGGTCAGCGAAGATCGCCTTGAGCTGCGGCATTATTTCCGTCAGGCTTTCCTCGTCGGCAGTCCTTCCGCCGCAGAGCACATTTGCCAGCAGCGCCGCGAACATGTTGCCCGAATTTGAGCGCACGGGGTCGGTAGTATCCACCGAAACATTCCCGTAAAGCTCGGGAAGTCCCGCATCGGCCCAGGTAACGCCGTTTGTTATCTTCTCGGTCAGCTTTTCCATATCGGCGTAATAAACGCCGTCGGTCAGTGTGACCGTACCTATTGCCGCGGGGATATCTATGAATATCGACCATTCAAGCAGGAAGAGCAGTAGTATGAACACGCCTCCCGCAGCCGCCGCAGAAATTATTGCCGCAATATTCTGCCGAAAATCATTTTTCACCTTAATTATATCCTTTCACGCTGCGGAATGCTCCGATAAGATCGTCTCTTCCGTCGAAAACTCTTGCATTGGAAAGCTGTGCAAGCTCGTTGAGCTGTTCGTCCTCGGCTTCTCCGAACATTATGGAGAATATGGGGATATCCTCACCGTT
>JALEMR010000028.1 GCA_022768245.1 Oscillospiraceae bacterium | reverse complement strand
GACGGCGTTGACTGGCTCGACGGCACATATCTCGGAATGGGAAGAGGTGCGGGAAACTGCGCAATGGAGCTTCTTCTGGGATTCCTTAAAAATCCTAAGTACAATGTATATCCCGTTTACAAATTCCTGCAGGATCATATGATAAAGCTTAAAGAAGAAGGTATCGTATGGGGCTACGATCTCCAGTACCTTATGACAGGTCAGCTGAACCAGCACCCCAGAACTGCGATCCAGTTCACGAAGGATAAGAGAAATGATTACGCAGACTTCTATACCGAGATCTCCGAGTGACCCTGACGGGATATAATGATCTCAAAAAACGTCGGAATGCTTCATAATGCACTCCGACGTTTCAGTCTGTCGAGTGACCCCTGATCCGCTTGCAGTTCAGGGGTTAACAAGTATATTCAGGAAAAAGCGACAGCACAATCCCGGATATTAAGCGAAATACAAAGGTATTTCCACCTATGAACTGCATTTTTTCCTAATTGATGTCTGCTCAACAACCGAAAAAGCGCGTAGAAGCTTTGCTTCGGAGCACTTTTTCGGTTGTTGGGTGCAAGGATTTTTGGGGTTTCAGCCCAAAATCCCTGCACCTTGCCGCCCGTCAGCGGCGGCAAAAGCAGACGTCAATCAGGGAGTACGGTACAAATCTTTGATTTGTACCGCTGAAAATCCTGTTTTACAGGATTGCCTAAAAAAATAGGACTTCGCGGTGAAATGCGATGTCCTCTTTTTTTATTGCAGCCTATCAGCCCACAGCGGGTATCTCATAATCGCCGTCGGAGGTGATTGCGCGCACCATGCCTTCGATGATATCGGGCTGTGTTACCTCATATGTAGTTCTGTCGATAACGCCCAGACCGTTTTTGCCGTTCCAGCCGTTGTCCCAGTATACGGGGATAATTCCGTTTGCCTTTGCGGCTTTGACTGTGTATTCCGCCCAGTAGCGTCTGTATGCGCCGTTTGCCTCGTCCATGTAGGTCTTGTCAACTGTGCCGAACTCGCCGATGATAACGGGATATCCCTGACTTACGAATTTGTCATTGAGCTTTTTCATCATGGTATCGGCGTAGTCCTCCTGACCCCAGCTGTCGTAATTTTCCACGGCATTTTTGCCCCACTGAGTCTTTGCGGAGCCTGAATTCTCGTCGAGAGTGAAATTATAGGGATCGTAATAGTGAACGGATATCATAAGGCGGTTCCCGTCGGCGGTGCAGAGCTTGTCCTCGGGGATAACGAAGCCGTAGTCGCCTGCGGTGTATTCGATGTTGGTGTTCCAGCCGGGAATGAGCAGCCAGCGCTTTTCGTTGTTGGAGCCTGTGCCTCTTACCGCGTCAACGAATATCTGATTATATGCGTTGATGTTGGCATAAGCCGCAGGGTCGGGCTTTCCGTAATCGTTGTTGAATTCCTCGTTCATGGATTCGAATATGAGATGCTCGTCGTAATCCTTGAAGCGGTCTGCTATCTGAGTCCATGCGGCTTCGTATTTTGCCTTGATCTCTTCCTGAGCGGCGTCGTCCTCGGCGCAGAGCAGCCATGCTCCGTCAATTGTGTAGTAGCCGTCGCCGTGCATGTTGATGATAGCGTACATATCGTTGTCGATGACATAATCGACCACTTCGGCAACACGGTCAAGCCATGCGGCGTCAATGGTGTAGTCGGGGGCTTCGCCTATCTTTGAAAGATAGGTGACGGGTATTCTGACGCTGGAAAAGCCCTGCTCTTTGACTGTTTTGATAAGCTCCTCGGTGACAACGGGATTGCCCCATGCGGTCTCCTCGGGAGTGCCGTTGTTCGTTGCTTCTAACTGGTTGCCCAGATTCCAGCCCAGCCCCATTTCCTCGGCGATCTGAAGGTTATCCAGCTCTGTCCAGTCGGAAGCGGGAGTCTCTTCTTCGGCTGCGGTCTCCTCTGCAGCGGCAGCTTCCGCGGTGGTCTGAACGTCGGAAGTATCGGCAGTATCGGCGCCGCTTCCGCAGGCGGTAAGCAGCATGACCGCAGCGGCAGCCGCGGCAATTTTCTTTGAAATATTAATATTCATAACATATCCTCCGAAATGTAATCGTTTTACTAATTATATCACAAGATATCCCGATTTGGAATATACATATTCATCAATTTTCAGACCGTGTTTTTGTGGATATTTCGGAATTAAACGTTTCAGATGATGAAACCCCCTTGAAGTTATCTTGAAATGATGATATAATTATATCGTTACGGGAGGTAATAATATGAACATTATTTTTGATATAGGCATGGTGCTGGCGGATTTTCGCTGGCAGGACTACTGCCGCGATCTGGGATTTTCCGAGGACGTTACCGCTATGTTCGGCGAACGCATGATAAACGACCCCATATGGGACGAGTTTGATCTGGCCATAATTCCGCACGAAATTCTTATAGATAAAATAGGCGGACGTTTCCCCGACCATAAAAAGGAGTATGCCCTGTTCTGGCAGGATATCACAAAGCTGGTGGTGCCCTTCGGATATTCCGCGGACTGGCTCAGGGGACTTAAGGCGGCGGGACATAATATCTATCTGCTGTCGAATTATCCGAAGTTCATGTTCGATATCCATTCGAAGAACTGGGACTTTATAAAATATACCGACGGACGGGTGGTCTCCCATGAATATCATGTAATGAAGCCCGACCCGCTCATCTATAATATCCTGCTGAAAAAATATGATCTTGCTCCCGAGGAGTGCGTTTTCCTCGACGACCGCGAGAAAAATATCAAAGGTGCAGAGGACTGCGGTATCAGAGGGATACTGTTCACCGGGTACGAAGATGCATCCGAAAAGCTTTTGAAAATAGTGAATAATGAATAGTGAAGAGTGAATAGTTTTTAGTTGACAGTTAATAGTCAACAGTTAATAATAAACAGTAGTTAGTTATCAGTGAACAGCCCCAAGTGAATAGAAACCAGTGAACGCAGTGGGAGAGCTGTCCGAAAATCTCCCAACAGCACCAAAACCGATTGAACCGATGATACAACCAACAGCCGACCCTCCCGGTGTCGGCGCCCAACTAAAAGTAAGCGGAGCATTGGTAACCGACGGCATTCAAGCAGGGCAAAAGAGTGGGGAGAGGAAAAAGTGGGTGTGGGAGGAAAAACGTAGGGGAGAGAAAAGCGGCGCTACACTTGAACTAAATCTTACGGAGCAGGTCTGAGTAAGCCGCTTGTCTCTTCCCGAAGTTTGTCCTCCCACACGCGTGGCAGCGACTAACGCAGTTAGTCAGCGAAATTAGCCGTGAATGGCAAACAACTACCGAACATATCCAGACCGAACCGAAGTCAATCCCCCACATCTTCTCCAATGACAAAACCACGGAAATAACATATAATGTAAAGGAAGAGGGGAGGGAGAGTATGAATTGTGATAAGGGGGAGGGTCGGACGGGCGGTCTCTGCTCTGCGGCGGCTGTTGTGGCTTTGGCGGCGGCTGTGGCGGAGGGACGTACCAATAAGGAGGTGGGTCTGCTGGCGGCAATGTTCGTGCAGCTGGGAGATACTCTCGAAACTATCATCGCTGCCCGTGAATGCTCTGCGGACGCTTCCCAAGAAAATTAATCGGAATACTATTGAAAAGATAGAGATAATATGATATTATTATAAACGGTGATGAGTTTGTATTGCATTAGCGTTAATTATAAAAAGGCGGATGTGGGCTTCCGTGAAAAAATGGCGTTCTCTGCGGACGTTCAGCATGCACTTGCCGTAAGGACTGCCGAAAATGAACATGTTTCGGGGTGCGTGCTGCTTTGTACCTGTAATCGGACGGAAATGTATTTTTCGGGAGATACCTCCGCAATATCGGCGGCAAAGACGTTGCTTTCCGAGTTCGGCGGCGTTTCCGAGGGAGAACTGGCACCTGTGCTTATGATATTTTCCGGGGACGCCGCCGTCCGCCATCTTTTTAAGGTGGCGTGCGGGATAGAGTCTATGGTCATGGGCGAGGACGAGATACTCGGTCAGACCAAAAATGCATTCAAAACGGCTATGGAACAGGGCTTGACATCTTATGAACTGAATATGATTTTTCAGAGGGCTGTCGCATGCGCTAAACGAATAAAGACCGAGACTACCCTTTCGGGAGTGCCCGTTTCTACCGCTACTCTGGCGGCAAATGCAGCGGCGGATCTCGGAGATAGGGTGAACGTTCTCGTTATCGGCGCAAGCGGGAAGATAGGCTCAAGTACGGTGAAAAATCTGCTGGCACATAAGAACGTCAGCGTTTCCGTTACCCGCAGGACCTGCGGCGGCGAGGTGTTTTTCTCCCCCGAGGATGTGGATATCGTGAATTATTCCGACAGATATTCCGCTGTTAACGGTGCGGATGTTATTATCTCCGCAACGGGCAGCCCTCACTATACCATAACGAGAAACCGCCTTGAAGAGTCTGTGACCGATAACAGAAAACGGCTCTTTATCGACCTTGCCGTGCCCCATGATATTGAAGAGACTATCAATGATATCCCATGGGCGGAAGTGCTTGATATTGACCATTTCAGCGAGCTTGCACGGGAGAATAACCGCGTGAAAATGTCGGGCGCACAGGCGGCGGAGAGTATTATCGGACAGGAAACGGACGAGCTTAAAAAGGAACTGCTTGTCCATGAGCTTCTCCCCGAGGCGGAGCGTATCGGGAAAAATATCGCGGATATGCCCTTTGAGAAGCTGCTGTTCAGACTGAAAGCGGGACTAAGGTATGAGGAGCTTTCCCATGTGCTGGAAATATTAAAGGGATTCGGTGAATGATATATGGGATTTTTTCCTTTTTTTGCGGATATCAATAATATGAGGACGGCGGTGATAGGCGGCGGAAGGGTCGCATGCCGCAAGGTGCGCATTCTGGCGGAGTACGGCGCTGTGCTGACCGTGACCGCGCCCGAGGTCTGCGATGAGATATATGAGCTGTCCGAAGTGTATGACCGTATCACAATAAATGTGAAGCCCTTTTCCGAGGACGATATCGAGGACGTTTCCGCAGTGATATCCGCCACATCGGATAATGAGGTCAATCGGCGTATCTACGAGCTTTGCGTGAAAAAGAATATCCCCGTGAACACGGTGGACGACCCCGAAAAATGCACGTTCATCTTTCCCGCGCTGGTATATAAGGGCAATATCTCCGCGGGAGTGTGCTCCTCGGGGACGGCTCCCGCGTTTTCGGCGTATCTGCGGCGGAGGATAGAAGAGCTTATCGACGAGAAAATGCTGTTCTGCGCGGATATCACTGCGGAGATACGTCCTCTTGTCAAGGAGAGATTTCTGACGGAAAAACGGCGCAGGGACGTTATGTATGCCGTTATCGACTATATCGACAAGGCGGAAGCAATACCCGACAGATCGGAATTATACAGGCTTTTAGAGGAATTGGAGCATGAAGATAAGAATAGGAACACGTAAGAGCAGACTTGCTCTTGCGCAGACGGATATCGCCGTGAATGCGCTGAAAAAGGCGCGTCCCGATATCGAAGCGGAAATTGTTGAGATATCCTCCCGCGGGGACAGGTATATCGACAGACCTATCTCGCAGATAGAGGGCAAGGGCGTGTTTTCTTCGGAGCTGGAGGAGCGTATCCTCTCTGGGGAGATCGACGCTGCCGTTCACAGCGCAAAGGACCTGGATATCGTCCTGCCCGACGGACCGGAAGTGTCCGCCGTGCTGAAACGGGGCGATCATCGTGATGTGCTGGTGCTGCCCAAAGGCGCAGAGCACTATGATTCGGATAGGCTGCTCATAGGCACGGGCAGTATAAGGCGGCGCGAAAATCTGAAGCGGATATATCCGAACGCCCTGTTCAAGGATATCCGCGGCAATGTGGAGACTCGTCTGAATAAGCTCCTATCGGGGGAGTATGACGGGATAATACTTGCTGCTGCGGGACTTGAAAGGCTTGGGCTGTTTGACAGTGACAGCTTTTCCTTTACGGCCTTTGAAGCGGAAGAATTTGTTCCTGCGGCATGTCAGGGAATTATCGCTGTTGAGACTGCCGAAAACTCGGCTGCGTCGGAAATATTCCGTGAGATATCCGATAGAAATACGTACATCTCCTTTGAGACCGAGCGGGAATTTCTGCGGATATGCGGCGGAGACTGCCATACGCCTGCGGGGATATTTACTGTGGTATCGGACGATAAGATCAATATCATCTGCTCTGCGGACGGCAGGAAAATACTCACCGCAGAGGGCAGGGCTTCTGAAAGCTATGAACTGCTGAAAGGACTGATTTCGGGAAAATGAGCGCGGGAAAAGTATATATCACAGGCGGCGGCTGCGGAGAAGCCGACCTTATCACACTGCGGGGAGCTGATGCTCTGTCGAAGGCGGACTGCGTTGTCTATGACGACCTCGTGGACGACAGGCTCCTTGGCTTTGCGCCCGAAAATTTAGAGAAAATTTACGTGGGCAAGCGCCTGGGAAAGCACAGCGAGAAGCAGGACTCCATAAATGAGATACTTATAAAAAAGGCTTCGGAGGGGAAAACGGTTGTCCGTTTAAAGGGCGGCGACCCCTTCGTTTTCGGACGGGGCGGCGAGGAAGCGGCGGCGCTTTCGGGTGAGGATATCCCCTATGAGATAATTCCCGGGATATCGTCCTGCATTGCAGTTCCCGAGCTTGCGGGCATTCCCGTCACCCACCGCAAAGTCAGCCGAAGCTTTCACGTCATCACGGCCCACACTGCGGAGGATATCCCCGAGGGATATTTCGGAAAATATTCCGCTCTTGACGGCACCCTCGTTTTTCTTATGGGACTTGAACGTCTTGAAAGGCTCTCCGAGGAACTGATAAGCGGCGGACTTTCCGATGATACGCCTGCCGCTGTTATCTCAAAGGGCGGCACCTCCGATCAGAGGACTGTCCGCGGAAGACTCTCCGATATTGCACAAGCTGTGCGCAGAGAAAATATCCCCGCGCCCGCAGTGATAATCGTCGGAGAAACTGCGGCGCTTGACTTTTCGAAAACGATGAAGCGTCCTCTTGACGGCGTTTCCGTGACGGTCACGGGGACCGAAAAGCTTGTGAAAAAGCTGTCCGAAAAGCTGTACTCACGGGGAGGCAGCGCATATCCTCTGCCCGTGGTGAAGATAGCCGAATATGAAGATAATGCGCGGTTTGAAAGCGCTCTTGGTAATATCTCCGATTACGGATATATCGTCCTCACAAGCGCAAACGGAGCGGATATCTTCCTTGACCGCATGAAAAGGCTCGGTATCGACCTGCGCAGGCTGTGGGGGATAAAGCTTGCAGTGGTGGGCAGACCCACGGGAGAACATCTGAAAAGCGCAGGACTTATCCCCGACCTTATCCCCGATACCTACACCGTTGAAGCGCTGGGAAGGCTTCTTGCGGAGAATGTGAAGAGCGGCGAAAAGGCGCTTATCCTCCGCGCGGAGCAGGGCTCGGAGATACTCAATAAAATTCTGGACGAGCACGGCATATCCTATGATGATATAAAAATTTACGATACCGTGCCCTGCGGCGGAGAGCGTGCCGATAAGCATATCATCACCGATTTTCTTACCTTTGCCAGCGGCTCTGGAGTGAGGGCTTTTTTCAAGGCGGGGTATACCCTGTCCGACAGCACGAAGATTGTCTGCATCGGCAATATCACCGCAGATGAACTGCTGAAAAACCCTGCCGTTAATAAGAATAATGTATATATCGCCGACAGCTTTACTGCCGACGGGATCATCGAAAAGATTGAAAGGTTGACCATGTTTGAAAATCAAAGATTTTCAAACTGAGTTTTGTTTCTTCGGCTGTCGCCTCGATTTGCTTCGCAAAACACAAAACTCTCAGAAAGGATGAATAATTAATGAAAAGATTCAGAAGACTTCGCAGCAGTGAGGCAATGCGTGAACTGACCGCCGAAACGCGGCTTTCCCCCAAGGATATGATATATCCGATGTTCGTGGTTTTCGGCGAGGATAAGAAGATACCCGTGGAGTCCATGCCCGGAGTGTATCAGTATTCGGTGGACAGGCTCCCCGAGATAATGGACAGGGTCCGCGAAAAGGGGATAGCGGGGGTACTGCTCTTCGGCATTCCCGAGCACAAGGACGAGCTTGCCACGGCGGCTTACGATGATAACGGCGTTGTTCAGAATGCCATTAGATACATCAAGAAGAATTATCCCGAGCTTATAGTTATCGCTGACGTCTGCCTGTGCGAGTACACCTCACACGGTCACTGTGGCGTGGTGATGGACGGAGTTATCCTCAACGATGCGACTCTGCCGCTGCTGTCAAAGGCGGCGGTCAGCATGGCGCGGGCGGGCGCGGATATCATCGCTCCGTCGGACATGATGGACGGACGGGTCGCCGCGATACGCTCCGCACTGGACGATAACGGGTTTGCAGACACTCCGATCATGTCCTACAGCGCGAAATATGCTTCGGGATATTATTCGCCATTTCGGGACGCTGCGGAGTCTGCGCCCTGCTTCGGAGACCGCCGCACCTATCAGATGGACTGCCGCAACGGCAGAGAAGCCCTGCGTGAGATATCGGACGATATTGACGAGGGCGCGGATATGATAATAGTAAAGCCTGCCCTTGCGTATCTGGACGTGTTAAAGAGTGCAAGAGAGCGGTTTGATGTGCCGATAGCGGCGTATAATGTCAGCGGGGAGTATTCCATGGTAAAGGCGGCTGCGGAGCGGGGCTGGATAGACGAGCAGCGGATGATCAGGGAGAATCTGACCGCAATAAAGCGGGCGGGAGCGGACATCATCATCACGTACCACGCGCTGGAGATAAGCGATTAGCAATTAGCAAATAGCAATTAGCAAATAGCAATTAGTAATTAGCAATTAGCTATTAGTGAATAGTGAAGGTGCGAGGCTGAGAGTAAGTGCAAATCGTATGTGACCCGGCAATAAAAAGTTCGCCAGCCTTTCAAGGCTGCAGGTTTCCAAAGGGCAGCGCCCTTTGGTCGCCGCGCGCACGCGGCGAAATCCCCCGCGGTATGACCCGCAGCTAATGCCGCGTCGTTAGTTTTCAGCTTATGAGACATCTGCCCGCGAAAGTTCCCGAAAACCGAAGCGGCGAACAGCTATAAAGCGCCGCCCGTGTAAAAAAGCGGAATCTGACAAAGTAAATCCTGTGAGTATCTAAAGAGAAGCTCTGCCCGGGCGGCGCAGCATTTTAGAGCGGAGCGAATCAAATGCGCGGAGCTCCGCTCCGCCGAAAGCGAACAGCAAATCATAAGTAACTTGAAAGCATATTTGCAAACACATCACGAAGATTTCAATAAGTAAACTATAAGTGAAAGACTAACAAAGTTAACAGCTAATAGCTATTTAGCCAAGCACTGCCGCAAAGAAAGGAACCGATCAATGAATACGACTAACTCGGAAAAGCTGTATGAGCAGGCGAAAAAATTCATGCCGGGAGGAGTGAACAGCCCCGTAAGGGCGTTTAACAGCGTGGGACGTTCTCCGCTGTTTATCGAACGGGCAGAGGGAGACAGGATATACGACGCGGACGGCAATGAGTTCATCGACTATGTATGCTCGTGGGGACCGAATATCCTCGGACACGGCCGCCCCGAGATACTCGAAGCTGTCAGCAGAGCCGCAGAAAAGGGACTGACCTTCGGCGCATGTCACCGCGGCGAGATAGAGCTTGCACAGCTGATACAGCAGTGTATGCCCTCGATGGAGATGCTCCGCCTTGTTAATTCGGGCACGGAAGCGGTAATGAGCGCTGTCCGCGCCGCAAGGGGATTTACTCACAGGGATATGATAGTGAAGTTCAAGGGCTGTTATCACGGTCATTCGGACGGACTTCTCGTCAAGGGAGGCTCGGGTCTGCTGACGAACTCCGTCCCCGACAGCGCGGGAGTGCCTAAGGGATATACCGAGACTACTCTCCTTGCGGATTATAACGACGAAAGATCGGTGGAGGAGCTTTTCGATAAGCACGGGAAGGATATAGCCTGCGTTATCGTGGAGCCCTGTGCTGCAAATATGGGCGTTGTTCCGCCTAAGGAGGGATTCCTCCGCTTTCTCCGTGATATCACCGATAAATATTCCTCGCTGCTTATTTTCGACGAGGTCATTACGGGATTCCGTCTTTCCCTAGGCGGAGCACAGCAGCTATACGGCATCACTCCCGATCTGACCACGCTGGGAAAGATAGTCGGCGGAGGAATGCCCCTTGCCGCTTACGGCGGAAGAGCGGAGATAATGGAGTGCGTTGCTCCGCTGGGGTCTGTTTATCAGGCTGGGACCCTGTCGGGCAATCCCATTGCCGTTGCTGCGGGGACTGCCGCGCTGAAAATTCTCATGGATACTCCGCAGATATATGACGAGCTGGAAAGAAAATCCGCACGTCTGGAAGAGGCTATGAAAGCCGCGGGACTGAACGTGAACCGCGCAGGCTCGCTGCTGACGGCATTCTTCACGGATATTCCCGTCACCGACTACGACACCGCCTGCACCTCGGACAGGGAAAAATATGCACGTCATTTCAACATGCTCCTTGAACGGGGGATATATACCGCGCCCTCGCAGTTTGAAGCGATGTTCGTATCCGCCGCCCACACCGACGAGGATATCGGGCTTACCTGCAGAGCGTTTCTGTGATCGCGGTTCATATATTGCATAATCCGAGAAAATGTTATATAATAAGATCAGGTTATATACTGCCTTCTGTTGCAAACAACAAAGTTGTTTGCAACGCCGCCAAAGTCAAAGACTTTGCAATAGAGCATAGTATAATAAAGCATTATCATGCATAAAAAAGGAGAGTTATCATGAAGGACGGTTTTATCAAGGTCGCCGCTGCAACTACAGAAGTCAGGGCGGCTCACTGTGAATTTAATGCAAAGGGGATAATTTCCGCCGCAAAGTCCGCCGCTTCCGACGGGGCAAAGCTTATCGTATTTCCCGAGCTGTGCATTACGGGCTATACCTGCGGAGACCTGTTCCTCCAGCAGACTTTGTTAAAGGGCGCAGAGAACGCTCTCGCCGAGATAAAGGAAAAAACAGCCTCTCTTGACGCTCTTATAGCAGTGGGACTTCCCGTACGCAGCGGAAGTGCTCTCTATAACTGTGCTGCCGTTCTGTGCAAGGGCACGCTTTTAGGTCTCGTCCCCAAGATGAATATCCCAAGCTATTCCGAGTTTTACGAGGGCAGACATTTCACATCGGGCAAAAGCGTCCGCTCGGGGACAACGGTGAATATCTGCGGAGAATATGTCCCCATGATAACCGACGGGATTTTCCGCTGTGAGGAGATGCCCGATTTTTCCGTGGGCATTGAGATATGCGAGGACCTGTGGGTGGTGGAGCCTCCCTCGGACAGGCTTGCTCTTGCGGGTGCGGCGGTGATATGCAATCTCTCCGCCAGCGATGAGGTCATCGGAAAGGGCAGCTACCGCAGACAGCTTGTTTCGGCGCAGTCCGCAAAGCTTATCGCGGGATATATCTATTCAAGCGCAGGCTTCGGCGAATCCACCCAGGATATGGTCTTTTCGGGACATGATATCATCGCCGAGAACGGCACCGTCCTTGCGGAGACAAAGAAATTCGCTTCCGATATCATCATGACCGAGATAGACGTTTCAAAGCTTATGTCCGAGCGCAGAAGAATGACTACCTACGGCGGAGATGTTCAGCCCTGCACCGAGATATATTTCTCCCTTAAGCCCGAGCTTACCGAGCTTACAAGAATGTTCCCCCGGACGCCCTTCGTTCCGTCGGGCAAGCAGGACCTTGCACAGCGCTGCGAGGAGATACTCACCATGCAGGCGGTGGGTCTTGCCACCAGACTTAAGCACATCAACTGCGAAACTGCGGTGATAGGTCTTTCGGGAGGACTGGACTCCACCCTTGCACTTATCGTCACAGTCCATGCCTTTGATATGCTGGGACTTGACAGACTGGGGATACTGACCGTGACCATGCCCTGCTTCGGCACTACAAGCAGAACGAAGAACAACGCCCTTACACTGGCACAGGCATACGGTGTGAGCCTGACCGAGATAAATATCGCCGATTCTGTCCGCAGTCACTTCAAGGATATCGAGCACGACGAGAGCGTGCACGATGTGACCTATGAAAACTGTCAGGCAAGAGAACGCACACAGGTGCTTATGGATATCGCCAATCAGGCGGGTGGAATAGTTATCGGCACAGGCGACCTGTCCGAGCTTGCACTGGGCTGGGCGACCTACAACGGCGACCATATGTCTATGTACGGCGTAAATTCGTCCATACCGAAAACGCTGGTGCGGCATCTTGTCTCCTATGAAGCGGATCACAGCGGCGCAAAGCTGGGAAATGTCCTGCGGGATATCCTCGATACCCCCGTTTCCCCCGAGCTGCTGCCGCCCTCGCAGAACGGCGAGATATCACAAAAGACCGAGGATATCGTGGGACCCTACGAGCTGCACGATTTTTTCCTCTATTATATGGTGCGCTTCGGCTTTATGCCCTCGAAGATATTCCGTCTGGCGCAGCTTGCCTTCATCGGAAAATACGACAGCACCGAGATAAAGAAATGGCTGAAAATTTTCGTCCGCAGATTTTTCGCGCAGCAGTTCAAGCGCTCCTGTCTGCCCGACGGTCCCAAGGTGGGAAGCGTTACCCTGTCGCCCAGGGGTGATTTCCGCATGCCCAGCGACGCTTCTGCCGATCTTTGGCTAAAGGACGCGGAGAGTTTATAAGCTATGGAAAATTTAACGAATGTAAATGTTATTAAGGATATAATGAGCCGCCACGGAATGACCTTCTCAAAGGGACTGGGACAGAATTTTATCATCAATCCGTCCATATGTCCGAGGATAGCCGAAATGGGCAATGCCAAGAAGGGATTCGGAGTTATCGAGATAGGCACGGGTGTGGGAGTGCTCACAAACGAGCTTGCCAAGGGCGCCGACAAGGTGGTGGCTGTGGAGATAGACGAGCGGCTCATTCCCATACTGGACGAGACCCTCGCCGAGTATGACAACGTGAAGATAATCAATGCGGACGTGATGAAGACCGACCTGAAAAAGGTCATCGAGGAGGAATTTCAGGGGCTTGACGCAGCTGTCTGCGCAAATCTGCCCTACTATATAACCTCGCCCATAATCATGATGCTGCTGGAAAGCAGACTTCCTGTAAAGACCATAACCGTCATGGTGCAGAAGGAAGCGGGAGTGCGGCTCTGCGCCGAAACGGGCACGAGGGACTGCGGAGCGGTCACCTATGCGGTGAGATATTACTGCACGCCGGAGCTTTTGTTCAACGTGTCGCGGGGGAGCTTCATGCCTGCGCCGAATGTGGATTCCTGCGTTATCCGTTTGAATGTGGGGGAGAAGCCCGCAGTGGACGTGAAGGACGAGGACTTCTTCTTCAAGACGGTGCGGGGAGCATTCTCCCAGCGCAGAAAGACCGCCGCAAATTCCATATCCTCCGCCCTCGGCACGGACAAGCAGACGGTCATGTCCGCCATTGAGGATATCGGGCTGTCCCCCACAGTCCGACCCGAACAGCTTACTCTTGAACAGATGGCGGCTTTGTCCGACCGTCTGCTTGAAAGGATAGAATTACAATGAGTACCATAAAATATCATATTCCCGACTTTTTAAGGCATTTCCGACTGAATCTTATCCTTGCGGACTATCTGAAGAAAAATCCGCAGTATTTTTACGATGATGTGGTCATCGGCTCCGTTTACGGGACCTTTCCCACGTCCCTCTGGAACGGCGGAAGATACTTTGAGGGGACTGTTGACCCGAGAGTTATCGCCGAGGTCTTGAAGCAGTTCAACAGCCGCGGCATTGCATGTCGGTTCACCTTCACAAATCCTCTGCTGACCGAGGAACACTTATCGGACAAGTTCTGCAATGCCGTTATGAAAATGGCTGACAACGGGCTCAATGAGGTCATTGTCAATTCGCCGCTGCTGGAAGATTACATACGCAAAACCTATCCGTCCTATAAGATAACAAGCTCCACCTGCAAGCAGATCGAGGACTTCGACAAGCTCTCCGAGGAGCTGGACAAGGATTACAGCCTTGTGGTGCTGGACTATAACTGGAACAATAATTTTGAAGCGCTGGAGAAAATGCCCCACAAGGAGAAGATAGAGGTGCTGATAAACGCCTGCTGTACGCCACATTGTCCGAGGCGAAAGGAGCATTACGAGAACATCGGCAGGAATCACATAGCATACGCCGAGTTCCGCAAAAAGAATCCCACGGGAGAATTTAAGCAGGAGCCCTTCGTCTGCGAGCAGATGCGCCGTCATCTTTACGACACCGTGGGCTACAGCACGCATATCACTCCCCGAAGCATCTATGAAAAGTACGTGCCTATGGGCTTTGAGAATTTCAAGATAGAGGGACGCTCCGTTCCCGATATAAATGTGCTGGAAAATTACGTGTACTATATGGTCAAGCCCGAATACAGGGACAAGGCGCGGCTTGAAATGCTGCTTGCCCTCACCTCGAAGTACAAGTATTATATGTGATGTCGAGGTGATAGTACGGACAGTCTTATATTCAGCTTAAACTCAACTATACCCGTATTTCTGGTAATGCTGGTCGGGTGCTTTCTCAGAAAGATAAAGATATTAAACGATGACTTTGTCACTGTCTGCAACAAGTTCAATTTCAATGTGACCCTGCCTGTGCTGCTGTTCAAGGACATCTCCGAAACGGATATCATTCACGATTTCGATGTGAAGTACGTGCTTTTCTGCGCAGGAGCGGTGACGGTGTTCTTCTTCGGCATATGGGGACTTGCACGGCTTTTCATCAAGGACAAGTCAATCATCGGAGCATTTGTGCAGGCAAGCTATCGCAGCAGCGCGGCGGTGCTGGGAGTGGCGTTCATTCAGAATATCTACGGCAACTCGGGAATGGCTCCGCTGATGATAATCGGCAGCGTGCCGCTTTTCAACATTTATGCAGTCATCGTGCTGACCTTCGAGGGCATGGACAAAAGCGCGGACAAAAAGGCAAATATTAAGAAAGCCTGTCTGAACGTGCTGAAAAATCCGATAATTATTGCCATTGTGCTGGGGATAATATCCTCGCTGATAGGGATAAAATACCCAGTCATCATAAGCAAGACCATATCAAGCATAGCAGCCCTTGCTTCTCCGCTGGCACTTATTGCCATGGGAGCGGGCTTCAAGCTTGACAAGGCGATAAAGAAGGTAAAGCCCACCGTATGGGCGGCGGCGGTAAAGCTTGTGATACTCCCCGCAATATTCCTGCCGATAGCGGCGTATCTGGGATTTACGGACGAAAAGCTTGTGGCGCTTATCATCATGTTAGGCTCGCCCACCACGCCCAGCGCCTATATCATGGCGGAAAATATGCACAACGACGGTGTGCTGACCTCGGGAACGGTCATGCTGACCACGCTGTTATCCTCGGTCACGCTGACCTTCTGGATATTTATTTTCAGGTATCAAGGGTTGATATTGTGATAATATGCGGCAGACCGCAGGAGCGTTGGAGCTTCTGCGGTCTGCCGCATGTTTATTGTTCATTTTCAAGCAATTTTAGAAATTCATCGGGAGAAAGTACCGGGACCGAAGCTTTTACATAATCCTTTTTGTTACGAGTGATCATATAGTCGGCATCAAGTCTGTATGCAGTTTCCGACATGACGGCATCCTCATAATCATTTATGAGAGATGAAAGTGAATTCTGACAATCTGATGCAAGCGTGTCGGCAACCGAAAATAGTGTGAAAAGAGTACGGACAGCCTTTCGGGTCGCATTTTCATCGTGAAGACTTCTGTGCAGGATATAATGGATATCAGTGATCGATTTTGCTGTAAGAATTCCGATAAACCGACGGTTTGAAACTGCCATAAAAATATCCATAGCGGCATTGCAGAATGGTTCGCGCTTCTGAAGAGCGTCAATGATTATGCAAGTGTCAATAACCGCTTTCATATTTTGTCTGCCCTTTCCGCCCGTGCCTCTTCAAGAGTAATATCCGCGGGAATGATGCCAAAGAGCGACTTTGCCATCTCAACGCGGTCTGCGTTGGGATTTGACAGCTTTGCAACGACCTTGCCGTTTTCGGTTATGAAAATATCCTCGGTTTCCGCAAGCATAAGATATTTTCCTAAATTCATCTTTAATTCCGCAGCTGTGATAGACATAATCATACCTCCTTACAATCCCTACAATATAGTATATCTTCCTTTGATAATATTATAAACGAATCGCACAGTTTTGTCAATAACAGTACGAAAAAAGAGCCCCTAATACTATAGTAAACGACATTAGAAATTGAATTTGAAATCAAGCAAAATCTTGCATATATGGATCTTGCGCAGACTGAAAGCATCAATTTCAATGTCGTTTACTATAATCCCCGATAAAAGTGTAACAAAAAATCTGCGCAAAACCCATATATTCAAGTTTTAGCTTGATTTTTTGTACACATTTTAATCGGGGATCAGTATAAAAAGGAGCTCCTATAACTGTAAGCTGTAAACTGTCAGCTTATCAGCTGTTTTCCGCGAAATTGCCCGTATAAAGGCTGTAATACTTACCCTTCTGCTCGATGAGCTTGTCGTGATTTCCGCGTTCAATGACCCGTCCCTGTTCAAGGACGATTATGCAGTCGCTGTTCTTGACGGTGGACAGACGGTGAGCGATAACGAAGGTGGTCCTGCCCTTCATCAGCTTGTCCATGCCGTCCTGAACGATGCGCTCCGTTCTCGTATCTATGGAGCTTGTCGCCTCGTCGAGGATAAGCACGGGAGGATCTGCTATCGCCGCTCTTGCAATGGCGAGCAGCTGGCGCTGTCCCTGACTTAAGTTTGCGCCGTCGCCCGTCAGCATGGTATCATAGCCGTCGGGGAGATGTCTGATAAAGCTGTCCGCATTGGCAAGCTTTGCCGCTGCAACGACCTCTTCATCGGTGGCGTCAAGCTTTCCGTAGCGGATATTCTCCTTTACCGTTCCCGTGAAAAGGTGGGTATCCTGGAGAACTATGCCTAAGCTGTGGCGCAGGTCGGCTTTCTTTATCTTGTTGATGTTTATGCCGTCGTAGCGTATCTTTCCGTCCCGGATGTCGTAGAAACGGTTGATAAGGTTTGTGATAGTGGTTTTTCCCGCGCCCGTGCTGCCGACGAAGGCTATCTTCTGACCGGGAGTCGCGAACAGGTCCACATTGTGGAGCACCATCTTTTCGGGAGTATATCCGAAGTCCACGTCGTCGAACACAACATCGCCCTTAAGCTCGATGTACTCGGTAGTATTGTCTGCGGAATGATGATGCTTCCATGCCCACATTCCGGTGCGCTCGGGAGTTTCGGTGAGCACACCGTTTTCCTTCTTAGCGTTGACGAGGGTAACATAACCGTCGTCGGTCTCTGGCTGCTCGTCGATGAGCTTGAATACTCTGTCAGCGCCCGCAAGAGCCATGATGATGGAGTTGAACTGCTGGCTTATCTGATTGATAGGCATGTTGAAGCTCTTGTTGAAGGTCAGGAAGCTTACCAGTCCGCCGACTGTAAGTCCGCTGATATTGTTGGTAACGAGGAATCCGCCCACGATAGCGCATACCACGTAACTTAAATGTCCCAGCTGACCGTTTATGGGACCTAAGGCGTTGGAGAACTTATTTGCGCTGTTTGCGCTGTGGAACAGATTGCTGTTGAGCTCGCTGAAATCCTTGACGCATTCGTCCTCGTGGCAGAATACCTTGACTACCTTCTGACCCTCCATCATTTCCTCGATATATCCGTTGAGCTTGCCGAGGTCACGCTGCTGCTGTGCGAAGAACTTTCCGCTCTTTGAGGCAAGCTTGCCTGTGATGAACAGCATAAGTCCCACCATTATCAGAGTAACTATCGTAAGGGGAACGCTTAAAATGATCATGCTGACAAGCACGCTGACTATGGTAATGGAGCAGTTTAAAAGCTGAGGCATGCTCTGGCTTATCATCTGGCGGAGAGTATCTATATCGTTGGTGTAGGTGGACATTATATCGCCGTGAGCGTGGGTGTCGAAGTATTTTATGGGCAGGCTCTCCATGTGGGTGAACATATCCTGACGGATATTGCGGAGGGTGCCCTGTGACACGTTGACCATTATGCGGGAGTAGGTAAAGGAGGACAGCGCGCCTATGAGATAGAACACAGCAACTCTTCCGATAGCGTTTGCCAGATTTGAAAAATCGGGGTCATCGCTTAAAAGCAGGGGAGTGATATAGTCGTCGATAAGATTCTTTGTGAAAAGATTTCCCTGAACGTTGGCAATTACCGACACGAATATGCATATCACCACGATGATAACATGAACAAGGTAATCCTTTGTGATATATTTCATAAGTCTTGCGAGAAGCTTTCCCGGGTTTTCCACCTTGGGACCCTTCATTCCTCTGGGAGGACCGCTGTGGGGGCCTCTTACTTCTCTGACCTTTTGTTCTGCCATTGTTATCTCTCCTTTCCTTATTTCTTTTCGTCGAAGTCGCCGCCGCCCTGAGTCTGGGACTCGTAAACGTCGCGGTATATCTCGTTAGAAGCCAGAAGCTCGTCGTGAGTGCCGAAGCCGGATATCTTACCGTCGTCGAGGACGATTATCCTGTCGGCGTTCTGCACGGAGGATATCCTCTGTGCGATGATAAGCTTTGTGGTGCCGGGTATCTCCTCGGCGAAGGCTCTGCGTATCTTTGCGTCGGTAGCTGTATCGACTGCGCTGGTGCTGTCGTCGAGGATAAGCACCTTGGGATTTTTCAGAAGTGCTCTTGCGATACACAGGCGCTGCTTCTGACCGCCCGATACGTTAGTGCCGCCCTGTTCGATGTATGTATTGTACTTATCGGGCATTTTCTCGATGAATTCATCTGCGCAGGCAAGCTTACAGGCATGAATGCATTCCTCCTCGGAAGCGTTTTCGTCGCCCCAGCGGAGATTGTCGAGGATAGTTCCCGAGAAGAGCACGTTTTTCTGGAGCACAACGGAAACTCCGCTGCGGAGAACGTCCAGATCGTATGCGCGGACGTCGTTTCCTCCCACATATACAGCGCCCTCGGTGACGTCGTACAGACGGCTTATCAGGTTAACGAGAGTAGACTTGGAGCTTCCCGTTCCGCCGATGATGCCGATAGTCTCGCCCGACTTTATGTCGATATTGATATTGTTCAGAACATTTTCGCCCGTGCCGCTTTTATATGCGAAGCTTACGTTATCGAAGCGTATGCTTCCGTCGGGTATGGCAGTGATGGGCTTTTCGGGGTTAACGATATCGCTTTTCTCGTCAATGACCTCTGCGATACGCTTTGCGCTGGCAACGGACATAGATACCATTACGAATATCATCGACAGCATCATAAGGCTCATAAGTATGTTCATGCAGTAGTAGAGCATGCTGGTAAGATTGCCTGTTGTAAAGCCGGTATTGCCCGTGGAGACGATAAGCTTTGCGCCCAGCCATGAGATTAGCAGTATGCAGGTGTAAACGGTTATCATCATGACGGGGTTGTTAAGAGCGATAATGCTTTCAGCCTTGACGAACATCTTGTAGATATTGTTGTTAGCCTTGGTGAATTTTTCCTTTTCGTAGTCCTCGCGGACGTAAGCCTTAACGACTCTGATAGCGGACACGTTTTCCTGCACGCTGGCATTGAGGTCGTCGTACTTTTTGAATACCTGATTGAAGTATTTGTTTACCCTGGCGATAAGACATCCGATGATAATGCCGAGGACGATGACCGCCACAAGATAAACGGTTGCAAGCTCTGCATTTATGGAGAACGCCATTATCATTGCCACGATAATGGTAACAGGCGCTCTGAAAGCGATTCGCAGGAGCATCTGATATGCGTTCTGGATGTTGGTAA
Organism: Oscillospiraceae bacterium; assembly: GCA_022768245.1. Lineage (GTDB taxonomy): Bacteria > Bacillota > Clostridia > Oscillospirales > Ruminococcaceae > RGIG4694. The sequence continues at coordinate 1,404 of JALEMR010000028.1, read as the reverse complement.
CGTCGGTAGTAAGACGGGTAACAAGTCCCGCAGTGGAGAACTTGTCGATATTTGAAAAAGAGAAGGTCTGGATATTTTCGAACATAGCCTGTCTCAGATTCCGAGCGAAGCCCGTAGAAGCGTCCGCACCGAAGTAAGCGCCGCCCACGCCCGCCGCCAGACCGACAGCTGCGCAGCCTATCATTCCGAGGCCTGCGGTAAGGATAGCGTTCATATTGCCCGCCTGAATGCCGTCGTCGATTATCTTTGCCATAAGCAGAGGGATTATCATTTCCATAATTACTTCCAGTATCATGCATATAGGCGTAATTACGGACGAGCGCTTGAATTCCTTTATCTGCGCTGCCAGAGTTTTTATCATGTTGTATCATATCCTTTCAGTTGAGTAAGCGATTAGCAATTAGCAATTAGCGATTAGCGATTTGTTCCTGCTCTATGGCGATCATGCTGATTGCTGCTTTTATCTGCGCTGATTTTCTGCATTTCTGCGCACTTTTTCGACAAGCTCAAACAGCTGAGCCTTTTCTGCTTCGGACAGTCCGTTCAGCAGGGCGTTTTCCATTCTGTCAATTATCTTGTGGATACGCAGATCCATAGCCCGTCCCTTTTCGGTCAGCGTGATCTTGCGGAGCCTTGCGTCCTTATCAACGAGGCTTCGTGTTATGCAGCCGTTCTTTTCCATGAGATTTAGCACAGTAGTAACGCTTGAACGTCCTATTTTCAGATGAGCCTCCAGGTCACGCTGAAATATGTCCTTATCGCTGTTGTCGGAAAGATATCCCAGAATAAAGCCGTGGGTAGCGGTCACCTCGTCTATGCCGTCGCTTCTCAGCAGGAACAGCATAGTGCGCTTTATCTCCAGGTCGGCATTTTTTATCACACAGCCTATCTGTTTGTGTTCGCGGTCCTCCGGGTCATTCACAGAAAGCACCTCCTTAAAATTGTTTCCCTTCAAACAATCTATGTAAGATTATACATCAATTATTTTACTTTGTCAATGATATCAAAAGAAAATCGCATGCCGAAATTTGTTTGAATGGAAACAATCTGTTTGTCAAAAATGCACAAAATGATATGGGGAGATTTTTATTTAAAGCGTGTATTACAATTTTTTAGTAAAAGCTGTATAATAATAGTATAATACTAAGGCAACACCGCACAAAGCCCACCTGACGGCTTTGCACGCAATCTGCTTGCAGATTTTCCGTCAGATTGCCCAGAAATTCCTTGCCATACGGCAGAAACGAGCCTGTTTTTTCAGTTGAAAACAGGCTCGTTTTTTATTGTGTATGTTCTTCGTCGCTGTCAACGGTATTGTTGATATGGTTCTGATACCGCCATTCTCTGGGGGAAATGCCGTAGTTGTTCTTGAATGCTCTGGAAAAGTGCATCTGGTTGGCATAC